>JAHRVZ010000210.1 GCA_019090405.1 Paracoccaceae bacterium | reverse complement strand
GTATTTGTAACCGTAGTTCTGGTCGTAAGTCTGGCTTTCACCTTCCGGGAACTTCGTTCAACGCTGCACCGCATCCGGCATGTTGAATCTTCATTGGACATGGCATCTGGCGCCTTTCAGAAACTTCTGGCTGATCGGTTTGATGACTGGAACCTCACTCAAGCAGAGGCACAGGTGGCGATCTTGACGCTCAAGGGTTTTAGCATAGATGAAATTGCTCAGCTTCGAAAAACCGCGACAGGAACAATCCGGGTTCAGCTATCAAAAATTTACAACAAATCCGGCGCTTCTGGTCGGGTCCAGTTTGTATCTTTGTTCATTGAAGAATTGATTGATAAACCAGTCTCTCAAACACTCCAGTCAAAAGGTTGAAGTTCAGAATACAAATTTGGCCAAAACAACGCATGTCAAAAGATTTGGGACCAAGGTGCGACTGGTTTTTCTTACACTTTTAACGAAAGTTGCAAGCATCTCTTGATCGGCGCGCCAAACTACAGCAATTTAGAAGGAAGGGCGTTCAACTTGGGGAATGTCGGTTATAAGGGTCGCGTGAGTGCGAAAAGGATGTGACGCCCACAGGTTGGTTAAAAATTGTTTGCCAAAGCGAAAAGGGACTGACCCACGGCGAATTGCTGTAAAATATCTTTGTTGAAACTGGAGGGCTACAAGCATGAAGCGAAGGAAATTTCTTGGGTCCGGGGTGGCATTTGCCACGTTGATCGGTGGGCAATCGGTGTTAGCGCAGGATGAGGCAATCCCTGACTATGGGCTGCCAGAGGCATACCTGCCGCGTGAGGTCCGGATCAAGAATGACTTTTCCCCATACGAAATTCATGTCGATCCAGCGCAGTTCGCGCTCTATTGGACGCTGCCCAAGAATAAGGCGATTCGCTATACCGTAGGCATCGGACGGCCCGGTTTGTATGAAGCCGGGGAATTCTATGTTGGTGCCAAAAAGTCCTGGCCAAGCTGGACGCCCACCCCAGAAATGATCGAGCGTAGTCCTCAAAGTTATGCACGATATGCGGATGGAATGCCCGGCGGTATAGCCAACCCTCTTGGTTCCAGAGCGCTTTACCTGTTCCAGCCGGGGCGCGGCGACACATTCTTGCGAGTCCACGGAACCAATGACGCAAAAACAATCGCGCAACGTGTTTCAAATGGTTGCGCCAGATTAGTGAACGACCAAGTCATCGACCTTTACAATCGGGTGCCGCTACAGACCCGTGTTTTCCTTTACCCGGCGGACCTGCCCAGCGAAGGATAGCGTTGGTTCAGATCAGACGGTAAGCCGTGCACCGCTTTGGACGAAGGCCCGATCCAAAGTACAATCCACCGGAGAATCTTTCTTGAAACTTGATTTCCATTATTCCGTTGCAGCAACTAGCGACCTGCAGGTCTGTTTGGATTATCTTCAGACCCACAAGGCCGATACTTAATGACGACAATTCAAACAGTAGTGTCCGCCTATTCGCAGGCATGGTCGAGCAGAGTTACCATGATCAGCACGGTATTGACGTTCCGGCTGATTGCCCTTGCAATTTTGACACCGGCGGTTGGTCTATTGATCAATCTGGCTGTATCCCTGTCTGATCAAAGCGCACTGACAGATCAGGACATCGCATGGTTTTTGCTGACTCCGGTTGGGGGCATTGCGGCAATTGGTGTGCTAAGCATCGTGGCGGTGATATCCGTTCTTAGCTTTGCGATGATCACATTGGTTATTTACAATGATCAGCCGGGAACACTTCTGGCGCTTCGAAACAATGCAATCATTCTGACCGGTCGACTGAAGGCTCTGTTCATTTACGCATTTCTTTTGATCTTGCGTGTCACGGCAATTGCCGCGCCCTTTGTGGTTGTTGGCCTTCTTGTGGCAAAACGATTCCTCACGCAATTTGACATCAACTATTACCTTTCGAACCGCCCGCCGGATTTCTATATCGCAGCGTCCATTATTGGCGTTGTTGTTGCGATTCTTGCTATTGTCCTGCTCAACCGGTTGTTGTCTTGGGCGGTGTCACTGCACTTGGTGTTGTTTGACAAAGCCAACCCGATCAAGGTCTTTGCAGACAGTGCACGCCGGATGAAAGGTCACCGACTGTCACTTTTGAAACAAGTGGCTGGCTGGCTGGCAATCCGGGTGGCAATTGCATCATTGATGGCGGCGATCGTTGGTATTGTTGTTCGATTCCTCTCGGTTGACAGCGAGTCGTTAAAGTCAGTTTTGTTGATAGTGATCGTTGCCGTATCGCTTTGGTCTTTGGCCGGGGTCGTCCTGGTCTCGATTTCAAACGGCGCTCTGGCTTGTCTTCTTATTAGTTACTTCGATCTTGACCGAGTTCACGCAAAAAGCAATCCAAACGAAGTGCAATTATCATTTTCATTACGTTGGGTGGCAGTCGGAATTCTGGTCGCCTGCGGTGTGGGAATCGCGTCGGGAATGGCCCTTGTTGACAGGATTCAAACAAACGACAGTGTCGAGATTATCGCACATCGAGGTGCCGCAGGTGATCGGCCTGAAAACACAATGGCCTCGATCCGCAAGGCGCTGGACGATGGTGCGGACTGGGTTGAAATCGACGTACAAGAGACCGCGGATAACAAAGTGATCGTGGTGCACGACAGCGATTTCATGAAACTATCGCTGGTCGATCTCAAAGTTTGGGATGCCACCATGGAGGATTTGGCCGACATCGACATTGGCAGTTGGTTTGACCCGGAGTTTGCAAAAGAAAGAACGCCATTGTTGCGTGATGTTCTGCTTGAGGCCAAAGGCAGGTCCAACGTTCTGATAGAGCTGAAATATTATGGCCATGACGTCGATCTGGAAAACCGCGTGGCAAAGATAGTCGAAGCAACTGATATGACGGCGAACATTGCAACGATGTCCTTGAAATACCCCGCAGTAGAAAAAATGAAGACGCTGCGGCCCGATTGGCGATCGGGTGTTCTGGCGACTGCCTCAATCGGAAATCTGGCAAAGCTGAACACTGATTTTGTTGCCGTGAACGGAGCCAGCCTGTCGCAATCGTTGATTGATGACGTGCATAACGAAGGAAAGGACATCTATGTTTGGACCATCAATGACCCTCTGGATATGTCGAACATGATGTCACGCGGAGTTGACGGGATCATAACTGACGAACCTGCCTTGGCGAGAACTGTTCTTGAACTCAGGGCCGAGCTTAGCACCCCAGAGCGGTTCCTATTGGTGCTTGCCGATGTTTTTGGTGTTCAATTGAATACTGCAAACTACCGCGATGCCAGCCCGTAACTATAATGTCTGTTTGCTATGCTGCCATGCTTGTCTGTCGTCAACGGATCACTGAAAGACGTCTTTTGGTGCCTTTGAAGCAAACCTTACATCGCCCCGTCTTCCGGTGATTCCACGGCGATCAAAATATTCGAGCACCTGCAAAGCGATTGTTCTGCTGCAACCTGCTGCATCCCTGAATTCAGCCAGCGTAAATGTATCGTCATCGCTTGCTTTTGCGACCTCATGCGCCAGTTCCCCCAATTCAGCCAGAGCGGCAGTCAAATAAAAACGGTCTTTTCCCACCTCGACCAATTCCCCTATGCGCACGATGGTTTTGCAAACCTTTCGAACTTCTGAAGTCGGCTGCGACATCTGTTCTGCCAGTTCGCGCACGGGTGGTGGATTGTGGCGCCTAGGTTCCAGAATTGTCGATATCTGATCCCAGAGTTGCTGATCGGCGGCCCGGATACCCAAAGTATGAGTCGGCAATCGCACGCTGCCGGCTTCGACCACAACGCTGCCCCGTTCAACCAGAATGGCGATTGCGATCTCAAAGGTGGCCTTTGATATTTGCGTTTCGATATTAGCGTGCAATTGGGTTGTGGGCATTCCAGAAAGGTCCGGATTGTCAGAGTGAAAGGTCGCGATTTGCTTCACTATGATCTCATCAAGCGCGGCGATACTGTAAGGATGCGCGACATATTCATTGCCGCTGACCGAATAGACCACAGGTTGCAACAATTCGAGCGTCAGTTGGGTTTCTGCATCAGACAACCCGCGATCGGCAACAAATCCGTTCAAATCAACAATGCCCGGTGAAAGAGACAATAAATTGTCGAGAGCCAAAGCTGAATCCGGTTCACGAAGCGCCTCGCGGGTGGCCTGCCTCCAAGAACTAAGTCGTCTGTAACCAGAGGCCCGAGGGTCAATAACATGTCCTCCGCCCATTGTACGACGGGCGCTGGCGTCACGAACGACAAACAAATCACCAAATACAATCGGCAGCGGATGGTCAGTGACAATTTGGACCAAGGCCTTGCCACCCGGCATAAGCTGGTTTCCTTCAAGCAGGACGACGCGCGCAGGGACACGGGTTGTGCCAACATGCAGGTGTACAGGTAACCATGTCCGTATCGGGGTTTTCTCAGAGGAAAGCAGTTTCATTTCAGCATCAAAGCGCGACGTCACGCCGGTACTATTGATATCAACCAACCAATCGCCGCGACCAAGGTCAGTTTTATCAATGCCCACAAGATTAAGAGCGCATCGTTGACCTGCCAGCCCGATACGGCTTTGCCGCCCCTGAACATGCAAAGAACGAACACGAACGTTAAGACCCAAAGGCAGAACCAGTACTTTGTCGCCGACGGCTATGCGTCCTGATCGCACCAACCCCGTGACGATCGTGCCCGCACCCTGCATTGTGAAACACCGATCAACCGCTAACCTAAAGGTACCAGTTATTGGTTTCTCAGGTCGGCTGGCGGACTCATCAAAAAGCCGTTGCTTTAGTTCCGCGATGCCGGTCTTTTGCACCACCGATACGGGCAGGATGTCGATGCCTTCAAGCAAAGTGCCCACGAGCATATCTCGGATCTGTTTTTCGACATTGAGTCTGCGCGTGTCATCAACCAGATCTACCTTATTCAAGGCAACGACACCTTCGTTGATACCCAGAAGGTCAAGAACCTGCAGATGCTCTTGGGTTTGCGGCATAACACCGTCATCAGCCGCAACCACCAGCAAAGCAAAGTCAATGCCAGCCGCCCCGGCCACCATCGTGCGTACAAACCTTTCGTGCCCCGGAACGTCAACAAAGCCAACTATGTCACCTTCGGGCCGCCCCTGAGATGCACTGTCAGGGACTTCTGCATAGGCAAAGCCAAGTTCAATACTGATCCCACGCGCTTTTTCTTCTTTCAGCCTGTCCGTGGCGACACCCGTCAAGGCCTTTATCAGCGACGTTTTACCGTGGTCGATATGTCCTGCGGTGCCGACAATCATCGCTGTTTCCCCGACATATAACGCCCGAAAGCCAAAGGCCGCTCGCTATTTTTGGTGTCGGCGGCGGTCGTGGCTGCCAAGCAGGTGGTATGACAATTGACCATAGTCGGCATACAGCAAAGGCGATCAAAGAATGTCGTCAAGGGAGTTCCCTAAGAAGTTGGCGGAAAGGAGTGGGAGTCGAACCCACCAGAGACGTCCTACGCCCCTCGACGGTTTTGAAAACCGCGCGCCCCACCGGGGTGCGATTCCTATCCGGAATTTTGATCGTACGGAATTGTATTCATATGCAGTTTCTTTTGTTCGGACAAGTTTCCGGTTCGGGATTGCCAGTTCCAAAACAAATCGTAAAACGATGTGCCCATACAGTGCAAAGCCAAAAAATGGACGTTCTGCGGAATATGCGAATCCGAAGGGTTGCAATTCAAACAAAATGATCCCAAAATTTCCTAACAGAGTGTCCGGGATTGCCGGGTTATTTTCTGACCAAAGACCGGCAACATTCAAAATAGTGAAAGTGAGTATTGTCATGTTAATCAACAGCATTCGTTCCGCAACGGCCCTTGCACTGGTTGTTATTTGCGGCACACCAGCCGCCGCTGAATTCCGTTATGACAACAATAGTGGCGGCTATAGCCTGTTTTATGGCCAGTTAAACCCTGCCTATCAGGGTGTTGATGATGGGGTTGCGAGCTATGACAATCTGGTGGACAACGCCAATTCCAACAGTCGTGTCGGATATTGGTTTCGTCAACCAACAGACGCTGGTCTTTTTTCCTTTAATTTTGAAACAGCGTTAGGATTCCGGCAATCAAGTTCGGTCAGCCAGACCTTTGTCCCTGATGCGTGGGATCTAAAACGCACAAGTATCCGAAAAATTGATATTTCACTTAAAACTGATACCGCAGGTACGTTTTCGATTGGTCAGGGCAGCGTCGCTCATGACGGCGCCGCCGAAGTGGATCTTTCCGAAACGACTGTCGCCACTTATAGCTGGATTGCTGGTTCAGCGGGGAGCTACGTATTCCGCACCTCAGGGGGGGCTTTGTCTACAAATTCGATCGGGGCGGCAATGCCAAACTATGATGGTGGCCGACGCGGGCGTATCCGTTATGACACGCCCAGTTTCAGTGGCTTTACGGCCGCGGCCTCATATGGCGAAGAGATTCTGAATCAAAGTTCGGACCTCAAAGTAGGCAGCATCGCGTTGCGCTACACAGGCGAAAGTGGCCCGGTCAAAATGCAGGGCGCGATTGCATATGCACATGTCGAACCGGCTCCTGGCACGAACTATGATGAAGTTATCGGGTCATTCAGTTTGCTACACGATTCCGGGTTCAATGCCACAATTGCAGGCGGTAACCGGGAAAATGGTGGACAATACGGATATATCAAGTTGGGGTATATCGGCCAATGGCTTCCATATGGGAACACCGCATTATCTATCGACTATTATTCCGGCAATGACACTGCTTTGAGCACGGGATCGCAGTCCAGTACCTATGGGTTTGCCGTCGTCCAGAAATTCCACGACGTCGGAGTCGACGTTTATTTGTCCGTACGGAGTTACGAGCTGTCTGAACCGGGAATAAGCTATCAGGACATTTCGTCCGTCCTGATCGGCGCTCGCTGGAAATTCTGACGCGCAGGTCTTTCCTGACACCCCAACGGGTCAAAATCTTGACAGTGGCGTCTGAACGTCTGTACACGAACGGCACTAAACTCAGGTAGTGAAAGAATT
>JAHRVZ010000209.1 GCA_019090405.1 Paracoccaceae bacterium | reverse complement strand
CCGGCCCATTATAAAGCGTTAAGGGTCGGATCAGGATATTGCTGCGTTGTTGCTCAACGCATTGGATGATCCAACCGGGCATGCGGCCAATGGCAAAGATCGGCACATACAGGTCCATCGCAATGCCGTGCAGCTGATAGATGACGCCGGAATAGAAATCGACATTCACATTCAGACCATGACGCGCATAGGGCGACATAGCTTCGACGACTGCCTGCAAAATGGCGTACCATTCCGGAGCACCCATTTCTTCGCCCAATTGACGCACGCCTTCACGCATGTGCCGTGCGCGCGGGTCTTCTTTGCGGTACACGCGATGGCCAAATCCGGTGACCGCCTCGCGCGATTTGCGTTTGGCTTTGACATAGTCGGCGGCTTTGTCAGGGGTGCCGATTTCCTGCACCATCTTCATCACATCCTCGGCAGCGCCTCCATGGGCAGGGCCGGCCAGTGTCGATAGGGCGGTGACGATGGCCCCGTGCAGATTGGCCTCGGTGCCGATTGTGACTCGGGCGGCAAAGCTGGACGCATTGGCCCCGTGTTCGGCGTGCAGGATGAAATCAACATCCGCCAATCGCGCAGCGCTTTCACTGGGTTTCTTGCCCTTTAGCATCCACAGCCAATTGGCAGCGTGTCCAAGGTCAGGGTCCGCAGCTATTGGGATGCGCCCATTGCGAATGGCCTCATGTGCGGCGATGATCATCGGCACCTGTGACGTAAGACGGATGCCATTGTCGATGAATGCCTGTTCTCCGACGTGCTGGCTGGTCGGTTCTAACGCGGCCAGCGCAGATACGGCAGTGCGTAAAACATCCATTGGGTGGCCGTCTTTGCAGGCGGCTATGATGTCGTGGATCTGTTGCGGAAGCACCCGCGCCGCTTTTAACTGAGCATCGTGATTTGCCAGTTCAGTTAGCGTCGGCAACTCGCCATAGATCAGCAAATAGCTGACTTCTTCAAAGGTCGATTTAGTAGCCAGATCATGGATCGAATACCCACGATAACTTAGCTTGCCCGCAGCGCCATCAATGTCACTGACGCCGGATCGTTCAAAATAGATGCCCTTGAGGCCACGGTTGATCTTGACGTCGTCGCTCATAGGTGGCTCCTTTGCCGTGCAATAGGGGGTCTGATGTCGGTTCTTGAAAACGCATATGCCATGGCACGGATGCGTGGTGCTCGGGTGGTGTTTCCTGAAATGGATGATCCTCGGGTGGCCGAGGCCACGGCGCGACTAAAGGCTGAGGGACTGTGTGACCCGTTACCTTTGGCCGAACCATCGCAGGCGCATGTTGATGCGCTGATCGCAGCACGTGGTCTGAAAGAGCCGATTGCCCGGCGTATGGTATCCAGACCTTTGTACCGTGCAGCAGCAATGGTAGCGGCAGGCGAAGCAGACGCGATGGTGGCCGGTGCCAATAGTCCGACCAAGCGCGTGATCGAGGCAGCGGCGATTGGCATTGGGCTGGCTGAAGGAGTCAAAACGCCGTCGTCATTTTTTGTCATGGCCTTCCCGAATGGGCGGGAATTGATATTTGCGGATTGCGCCGTAAATGTCAGCCCGGACAGCGAACAGCTGGCAGACATCGCAAGGGCTTCGGCGGCGTCGGCGCAAGCGTTGTTTGGATCATCGCGCGTGGCTTTGTTGTCGTATTCTACGGGCACATCCGGCGTTGGTGGCAGCGTTGAATTGGTGCGCAGGACAGCAGAAATCACCGGATTCGCAGGTCCGGTGCAAGCAGATGCTGCCTTGAACGCGGCGATTGCTGCAAAAAAGGGAATGAAACCGCTGGATGCCAATGTCTTGGTGTTCCCTTCTTTGGATGCCGGCAACATTGCGTATAAACTCTGCCAGGAATTGGCAGCAGCACAGGCGTTTGGCCCGTTTTTGCAAGGGTTTCGCAAACCGGTTTGCGATCTAAGTCGTGGCGTTGGTGTCGATGACATTGTTGCCGCAACTGCGATCACCGTGGCACTGGGATAGGCAAGCGCGCCAACCGATAAGTTTTGGCGCGTCGATGCCATCATACGGTCTGCGGACGCATATCGTTGGGGTCGATCCCGGCGATTTCGACAGGGTTTTTCATAGCATCCCGGCGGAACGGTTCGCCCAATTCCTGATTGATCATTGCCTCGATCAGGGTGGTGATACCGTTTTCCATCTGGTCAGTGACAGCTTGCGCCAAAGCGGCTGTCAGTTCGTCCATTGTACGCGCGACGACACCTTTCAATCCACAGGCGTTGGCTATCCCGCAATACGACACGCCTTCGTTCAATTCAGTGCCGACAAAGTTGTCGTCATACCACAACGTCGAATTGCGCTTTTCTGCGCCCCATTGGTAATTGCGGAATACGACTTGCGTTATCGCAGGCCATTCTTTTCGGCCAATGGCCGTCAGTTCTGTCACTGCGATGCCAAAGGCTCCATCCCCCGAGAACCCAACAACCGGAGTATCCGGGCGGCCGATTTTAGCGCCAACCACGGATGGCAAACCATAGCCGCAGGGACCAAACAGCCCCGGCGACAGATATTTGCGGCCCTCTTCAAAAGTTGGATAGGCGTTGCCGATGGCACAGTTGTTACCAATATCGGATGAGATAATCGCCTGTTTCGGCAGCGCCGCCTGAATTGCGCGCCATGCTTTGCGTGGGCTTAGCCAATCAGGTTTGTCGGCGCGTGCGCGTTGGTTCCATGTGGTGCCGGGATCGTCGTCTTCGTGATCCATCGACGACAATTGCTGCGCCCATGCGGATTTGGTTGTGGCGATTGTGTCCTTACGGGTGGCGCGATCTGTGTCGCCTGCCGTGCCAGACAGTTGCTCAAGGATCGACACGGCAACCAGTTTGGCATCGCCAACAATGCCAACCGTGACCTTTTTGGTCAGGCCAATGCGGTCGGGGTTGATATCAACCTGAATGATCTTCGCACCCGCGGGCCAATAGTCGATGCCATAGCCGGGAAGCGTCGAAAACGGGTTCAACCGAGTGCCAAGCGCCAGAACCACGTCGGCTTTTGAAATCAGCTCCATCGCGGCCTTTGATCCGTTATAGCCCAATGGCCCTGCGAACAATGGATGCGAACCGGGGAAGGCGTCATTGTGCTGATAGCCACAGCAAACCGGTGAATCCAGTCGTTCCGCCAATGTCATTGATGCCGGGATCGCCCCGCCGATAACCACGCCAGCGCCGTTCAGCATTACCGGGAATTTGGCATTAGACAGCAGCTCAGCCGCTTTGGAAATTGCTGCCTGACCACCAGCGGGGCGTTCAAATTCGATAATCTCGGGCAGGTCGATGTCGATCACCTGCGTCCAGACATCGCGTGGTATGTTGATCTGCGCCGGGGCCGAGGCGCGTTTGGCCTGTGAAATCACCCGCGCAAGGACTTCGCAGATGCGCGACGGATCGCGGACTTCTTCCTGATAGGCAACCATGTCGGCAAAGGCGGCCATCTGTTCGACCTCTTGGAACCCCCCTTGACCAATGGTTTTGTTGGCGGCCTGCGGCGTGACCAGCAACAGCGGTGTGTGGTTCCAATAGGCAGTTTTCACAGCCGTAACAAAGTTGGTGAT
>JAHRVZ010000208.1 GCA_019090405.1 Paracoccaceae bacterium | reverse complement strand
TGCAAATGGGGCTGACCACAGATCGCAGCGCCGCCTATGTTGGGGTCTTTGTCAAAGGCGAGACCGATATCAAAAAGGGCGAAAAAGAAGCCGTTGTGATCTCGCTGGACGGCAATATCTATTTTGGCGAAGCGATGGGTATGCGCGGAAATATTACCAAGGGCTATTCAGGCGGTTATGTCCTGTCGGATGATCCGCAATTCGTCGACGATATTGCCCGCAAACATATCATGACAGTGTTCCCCGAAAAGGAATATGTGTTTCAGGTCAACCTGGACGGCACTTACAAGGCCATCGAAATGGTCCGCGAATGCAACGAAAAGCTGTTGGACTGACCCGGATCTGAAAATTCCAGATACCTGATAATTGCCGTTCCGAACATCGTTTGGGACGGCTTTTTTGTTGTGACCTTGCGATGTGATGTAACGGAACACCCCCGGATGCATTGGCCGCATGAAAGTGATGCTTGAACATGCGCCAGACTGGCGCTACCCCTGCGCCATGCGGATTATCCGGGACTATCAATTTACAGAAGCACCTGATCGCGGTGCCAGCGTCGCCATCGGCAATTTCGATGGCGTCCATCTTGGCCATCAATCGGTGATCGACCTTGCACGTCAGGCCGCCCCTGACGCGCCTCTGGGTATTTTGACGTTTGAGCCGCATCCTCGCGAATATTTTGCCCCCGAGGCGCCGCCCTTCCGTCTGATGAGCGGCGAAGCCCGCGCGCATCGACTTGAAAAACTGGGTGCCAAATATCTCTACGAGTTGAATTTTAACACAGCACTTGCCTCGTTAACCCCAAGCGAGTTTGCCAAAAACGTTCTGGCCGACGGCCTTGGCCTTGCCCATGTCATTGTTGGTGCCGATTTCTGTTTTGGCAAAGGCCGCGCTGGCAATGCGGATGATCTTGTTCGCTTTGGTCAGGAATTCGGCTTTGGCGTGACAATTGCACCTTTGCTTGCACATGTTGATAAAACCGTTTCCTCTACGGCCATCCGTACGGCGCTGTCCGAGGCCCGCCCCCGTGACGCGGCGGCCATGCTGGGCCACTGGCACCGGATCGAAGGCCCGGTGATTGGTGGCGAACAACGGGGCCGTGAATTGGGTTTTCCGACCGCCAATATGTCTATTGACGGGCTGCACCCGCCGGCCTTTGGGGTATATGCAGTGCTGGTTGATGTTCTGGACGGTCCACACCAGGGCAGCTATCACGGAGCCGCCTCGATGGGGGTACGCCCGATGTTTGGTGAAAACCGCCCCAATCTGGAAACCTTTATCCTTGACTTCTCGGGTGATCTTTATGGCGCAACGCTGTCGATTGGCTTTGTTGAACACCTGCGCCCGGAAGAGAAATTTGACAGTCTTGATGCGCTTATCACCCAAATGAACGACGATTGTGACCGCGCCCGCGCCATCCTGACAGCCCTATGAGCGACCCCATCGACCGCAGCGGCCTTGCCCGCAGATTCTGGGAACGCAAGCCATTGAAAAAGATGAAACCCAAGGAATGGGAAGCATTGTGCGATGGTTGTGGCAAATGCTGCCTGAACAAACTTGAGGATGAAGACAGCGGCGAAGTCGCGCTGACCTGCGTCGCGTGTCGACTGCTGGATGATGAAACCTGCCGCTGTGCCCAATATGACATCCGCCACCAGTTTGTGCCAGACTGCATTGTCATGACACCGGACAATATCGACCAGCACGCCTATTGGTTGCCCGTGACCTGTGCTTATCGTCTGCTTTGGGAAGGCAAACCGCTTTACCCCTGGCACCCGCTGATATCGGGCACCGCGCAAACGGTGCATGATGCGAATATTTCGGTGCAGGACCGAACCCTGTCTGAATTCGACATTCCCGAAGACGAATGGGAAAACTATATAATTGAGGAGCCGACCTGATGTATTTTGCCTCTGATAATGCTGGCCCCGTGCATCCACAAGTGATGGATTTTCTGGTCAAATCCAACACCGGCCATGCGCGGCCTTATGGCGATGATGCCCTGATGGATCAGGTGCGTGATCGGCTTCGTGACATCTTTGAAGCACCGGATGCTGCCATCTATCTGGTCGCACTTGGCACCGCGGCCAATTCGCTGGCGCTGGCGACGCTGGCGCAACCCTTCCAGACCATATTCTGCTCAGACGTTGCCCATATCCACATGGATGAATGCAACGCCCCGGAATTCTATACCGGTGGCGCCAAACTGACACTTGTTCCCGGTGGCGACAAGATGACGGCAGACGCCCTGCGCACCAGCATTCAGGCCGAAGGAAATCGCGGCGTTCATGGCCCGGAACGCGGCCCGGTGTCGATCACACAGGTTACCGAGCGCGGCGGTGTCTATTCCATTAACGAACTTTCGGCGCTGACCGATGTGGCCAAATCCTATGGCCTGCCAGTGCATATGGACGGCGCGCGCTTTGCCAATGCGCTGGTGACACAGAACGCCTCGCCCGCCGACATGACCTGGAGGCTGGGCGTTGATGCCTTGACGTTTGGAGGCACCAAGAACGGGTTAATGGGGGTCGAGGCGGTGATCTTTTTTGATCCCAAACACGCCTGGGAATTTGAGTTGCGCCGCAAACGTGCCGCACATCTGTTTTCAAAGCACCGTTATCTGTCGGCACAGATGCTCGCCTATCTGACGGATGATTTGTGGCTTAATTCGGCACGTCAGGCCAACGCTAATTGTACGCGCCTTGCCAAAGGCTTACAGGCGGCCGGGGGGCAATTCATGCATCACCCGGATGCCAATATGATTTATGTCAAATTCCCGCGCCACGTTCATACCCGCCTGCAACAAGCAGGGGCGATATACGAAGCTGATCATACCTTAGCGGGTGATCCAGACGAAATGTTACCCTGCCGTCTGGTCTGTGACTGGTCTATCAGTTCCGGCCTTATCGACGAATTCCTGTCGTTTTTCTAACCCCATGCGAAGACGCCCATCGGGCGGATGAGCGGGCCGCTATTCAGCTACCCGCGCAAACAATTCGCGCAATGCCTCTGCCGTTTCTGACGGGTGGGAAACCGGCAGCATGTGCCCTGCCCCCTCAATCGACTTGCTGACCGCATCTGGCAGACGCCGCGCCAGCCCGTCGTTCACGACCTGAATGATCCTGGGGCTGGTTGACCCACGCAGCAATTGAGCAGGCATTTTCGCCTGATCCAAAACCCCCGGCTTTAACAGTCCATGCACATCATCAATCAACGCCGGACGACAGGCAGGGACGACGTTGATGGATCGGGCCATAGACATCCGCGCCTCTTGACGCATGTCAGCCCACATTATGCGCCCTTCACCCCAGGATCGGTTAAACAACCGGGCGGCCAGTTCGTCATCGCCTGCTTCCAAAGCAGCTATATAGCCGGATTCGTTTTCGCCCTGTGCTTTGTAAACAGCCGGGTCATCAATGGCGGCAACCGCAAAAAATACCGGCTCGATCATCGTCAGGCTGCGCACCTTGTCGGGATGCGCAAGCGCCAGACGCAACGCGACAGTGGCCCCAAACGAATGGCCGACAACATCCATCGGCTCCTCTAACAACGGCTCAATCGCCTGTGTGTTGCGGGTCTGGAAATCGCCCTGTTTGTCCCAGTCGGGACTGCGCCCGTGGGTTAACATATCCGGCGTCACAAAAGTGACCTCTGACCCCATAGCCGCTGCTACACCGCGCCATGCGCCAGAATGGGCAAGCGTGCAGTGAACGGCCAGCACTTTGCGTGGGCCGTTGCCAAAACTCCGGCTGAAAACCGGCTGCCTTATATTACTCATTCGGCCAGATGCTCGTCCAGATAACTAAGGCGATCCTGCCCCCAATAGCGCTGGTCATCCTCGGTGATATAGAACGGCGCCCCAAACACCCCACGTTCAACCGCCTCTTCCAGATTGGCGGCATATGTTTCAGCCCCCGTCAGCAAGCCGCTATTGGCCAGCTCCGGATCAAACCCGGCGACCTCAAGACCCGCACGTACGACAGCTTCATCAGCCAGGTCTTTCTCTTCGGCCCAACAGGCCCGCAAATACCCCTGCACCAGCGCCCCGACATCACCGCCGCCCGCATTCTGCGCAGCTATAATCGCATAAGATGACGGAGCCGCATTGGTTGGCCAGTGCGCAGGCTTTAGATTAAACGGCATTCCCAGCCGCTTGGATTGGCGCATAAGTTCCTGTGCCCGGTAATCCTGACGTGAAAAATGCCGGTCTTTCGGCGGCGTTCCACCGGTTCGGTTAAACAGCGCAATGATATCCAAAGGCTTATATGTAACTGTAGCCCCGTGCTTGGCGGCGATTTCCTCTAATCGGCCCCCGGCCAGGTAAGCATATGGCGACAAAGTCGCAAAAAAGTAATCTATGTTGCTCATCTTCAATTTCCTTGAGGCTAATTCTATGCGTGACCCTAAGCCCGTGCTAAGCGGTGTCAATGTCACGATTCGGTCATAAATCTCCTCGCTGCCCGGGAAACCTATCATGCACGCACCCAACGAACCCAAGCTTATCGCTGGAAACGCCAATCTTCCGCTAGCCACTGCAATCGCACGACGAATGACGATGCATCGCGGTATCCACACAGGGTTGCTGGATGCCCGTGTTGAACGGTTCAACGATGGCGAAATATTCGTCGAAGTTTACGAAAATGTACGTGGCGAGGATATGTTCATCATCCAGCCCACGTCCAACCCGGCCAATGACAATCTGATGGAATTGCTGATCATGGCCGATGCCCTTCGTCGCTCGTCCGCGGCACGGATCACCGCCATCCTGCCCTATTTCGGCTATGCCCGTCAGGATCGTCGCACCAAGGCCCGCACTCCGATTTCCGCAAAACTGGTTGCTAACATGATTGTCGAAGCCGGTGTCGAAAGGGTTCTGACAATGGATTTGCACGCCGCGCAAATTCAGGGATTTTTCGATATTCCGGTGGATAACCTGTATGCCTCGCCTGTGTTTGCGCTGGATATTCAGACCCATTTCCGCGACCAGATGAAAGATCTGATGATCGTATCACCTGACGTAGGCGGTGTTGCGCGGGCGCGTGAGTTGGCCAAACGGATCGAGGCGCCATTGTCCATTGTCGACAAACGCCGAGAAAAGGCCGGTGAGATTGCGGAAATGACGGTTATTGGAGACGTCAAAGGCAAGATTTGCCTGATAATCGACGATATGGTCGATACCGCAGGCACCCTGTGCAAAGCCGCCGAAGTATTGATGGAAAACGGTGCCAAAGAGGTGCATTCCTATATCACCCACGGAGTCATGAGCGGCCCGGCAGTGGAGCGTGTCACCAATTCGGTGATGAAATCACTGGTTCTGACCGACACGATCATGCCCAGTGCGGCAGTAAAATCCGCCGCCAATATTCGCATCGTTCCAACCGCACCGATTTTTGCACAGGCGATTCTGAATATCTGGCAGGGTACATCGGTGTCATCTTTGTTTGATACCAACAAGCTAACGCCAATCTATGAAACGCTGTATGCCGTTGAATAAAGCTCTGGTCGGTGTGGGTATCCCCCATGTCGGCCCGCTAGATTAGTAAAGATCCCATCCGTCGTCATGTTCCAAAGGTCCAATGGCCATCCATGATGCACGGATGCGGGCAACGCGGCTGTCTCCCCAAGTGCGAAACACCACATCAAAACCGCTTTTGGTCACGTTTTCGGCGGAAATTGCGGTGCGGATTGGAGGCTCGGTGGCGATATCCAGCAGCGACATTGAAATATGTACGCTGGGTTCACTGTGATATTCGGCGCTGAATTTCACCGCTACACGACGCTCGCGAGGACCGTTTCCGCTCCACATTTCACCGTTGTTTTCAAAGTCCGAAAACAACATGAGTTCGTTTTGATCAATACCGATCTGATGATTTACAATGCGTTTCATAAGCTGAGTGTAATTGTGAGTTGCGGAGAAATTACACTCTCATTGTGGTGATTTTTGGTCAAAAAAACCGGCCCAAACATGGGGCCGGCTAATTTCTATTGAACTATCAGGCTATTGCCAGACAATCAGACACCCAAAGCTGTCCGCAAAGCACCAAGATCTGCCAGCAACTTGTCCGACATATCTTTGGAGGCACCACTATGCCCCTCGGCGGCGGCCTCAGCGTCTGCAACCAAAGCGTCAATTTCCGATCCGGTCATTTCAGCCACCGGCACCGCCTTTTCCGCCAGCACAGATGTGCCAGCCGCCGAGATTTCGGCAAAGCCTCCGGTCACAGCATAATTGTCTGTGCCATCCGGCCCCGTCACCGACAAAATGCCGGGACGCAGCGTGGTGATAAGGGGCGCATGATCAGGCATTGCCGTCATGTCGCCGTCTGCACCGGGAATGTGAACTTCGCTTGCAAGATGCGACGCAAGACGACGCTCGGGCGAGACCAGATCAAACTGCATTGTAGCTGCCATTGGGCAAACTCCTAATTAAGCGGCGTCCGCTG
>JAHRVZ010000207.1 GCA_019090405.1 Paracoccaceae bacterium | reverse complement strand
TCAGGCGTTCATCCGGATAAAGCGGTGTCAGGTTATCAAACGCGATCTTATGTTTGGCCTTTTCGGGATCCTCAAAATTGATCAGCGTTACACTGGTCAGGGCAAAATACCGCTCAGAATCGTTTGGCGCCTTTATCTCTCCGTCAATGGTGTCACCGGTACGTAACGAAAGTTTCCGGATCATATCAGGCGTTACATAGATATCATCGGGACCAGGCAAATAGTTTGCTTCGGGCGAGCGCAGAAAGCCAAAACCATCCTGAAGCACCTCAAGCACACCATTACCGAACACCATCCAACCCTCATCTGCGCGTTCTCGCAGAATTTGGAACATCATTTCGCCTTTACGCATGGTCGATGCGTTTTCGATCTCAAGCTCTTCGGCCATTGCCAAGAGGTCTTTGGGAGATTGCGATTTAAGATGGGACAGAGACAGGGTTTCTGCAGTCATGGTTATACGGCCTATTTGCAATCCTTTGACAGGATGCCTTGGAACTGGAATTTGGAAAACACTTTTCCCGGACGGGTAAGTTTCGCCAATCATATAGGGATAGTAACCCAGCGAGTCAATTCAGCTTAGAATTTTAGCACGACCGAGAACACAATGACGATCAGCAGAACCGTCGGCACCTCGTTCATAATGCGATACTGACGCCCTGTGAGCGTGTTCTGACCCTTTACAAAGTCTTTACGACGCAAAGCCAGCCAATGGTGAAACTGCGTCATGCCAAGCACCGCAGCGGCCTTTGTCCAGGGCCAGATGTCAGACCAGTCAATAAGGCCGGGTATAAACACCAGACACAGCCCAAACACCCAGGTCGCGATCATTGCCGGGTTCATGATTGCGCGAAGCAGTTTATGCTCCATCTCTTGAAAGATTGGGTCCAGAGCTTCTGATTCTTTGGACTTTTCGACATGATAAACGAATAATCTGGGCAAATAGAAAATACCCGCCATCCAAGTTATCACAGAAATAATGTGAAGCGCTTTGATCCAAAGATACCAATCACTCAGAAAGTCTGTCATGTCGGCGCCCCTTTGTTCGGTTCTCTTCCTAATAATAATATAAGAAAGAAGAAAGGTTGATGATTTAGTAGTGTCACCAGTTTCTGTGGATTAAAGAGCTATCCACCAGTTGTACCCATGTTTGGGGTTTTTGGCAGGTAAAGGGCCACAACTGGTGATATCTGAATATTATTATTAACTTTCAATGCGCTAAGCCGAGCCTATATGCTAGTAAAGCATGGGATAACTTTGCTAAAACCTTTCAGATCGTCGATATACATACAACATGATTTATCCTTATCCCAAGCGGGTAAAATCGGGAAAGGACTGGACAAAACCGGTACTTTTCCCAAGGGGTTGCGTGTTTGGGGAAAACACATGCATTTTGCCCTTGATTAACCACTTTCAAATACACTGGTTTTCCACATGCCTCTCCCTCTTGTCCTTGCCTCTGGATCCTCTATCCGCGCACAACTTTTGCGAAATGCGGCGGTCCCGTTCACAGTTCAGGTGCCGCATATTGATGAGCAGGCAATCAAGCGTTCGCTGATTAAGGATTCAGCAACCCCTCGGGATATTGCTGACACGTTGGCCGAAAAGAAAGCCGGTGCGATAAGTGAATCGGTTCTAGATGCTTTGGTGCTTGGCAGTGATCAGGTTCTTGAATTTGAGGGTGCATTGCTGTCCAAACCAAAGTCGCCGGATGAGGCGCTTGCCCAGCTTAAGTCCATGCGAGGCAAACAACATTGGCTGTTTTCAGCCGCCGTGATCTGCAAAGACGGCAAACCGGTATGGCGTCATCTGGGGGTTGTCAGTTTGTGGATGCGCGAGTCCTCGGACGCGTATTTGCAGGGCTATGTAGACCGAAACTGGCCAGAAATTGGCCATGCGGTCGGCGCCTATATGCTAGAGCATGAAGGCGTTCGGCTATTTTCCCGGATCGAAGGGGATTACTTTCATGTTTTGGGTATGCCATTGTTAGAGATACTTGGATATCTGACTGAACGAGGCACTATAGAAAGATGACAGAACCACGAATTCCGCTGGCGGGTGTTATTGGCTCTCCGGTTGCCCATTCGAAATCCCCGCAGTTGCATCGGCACTGGCTGAATACGCATGGTATTGTTGGCCATTACATTCCGATGGACGTGTCACGAGAGAACCTTGGACAGGTTATCCGGACGTTGCCGCAAATGGGTTTTGTCGGTGTTAACGTGACAATACCTCACAAAGAGGCGGTCATGGAATTGGCCGATAACATCACCGATCGCGCAACGTTGATTGGTGCGGCCAATACGTTGATCTTTCGGGCTGATGGCAAGATTCATGCCGATAATACAGATGGTTACGGGTTTATTGAAAATCTGCGCAGCGGCGTTCCCGATTGGAACCCAAAGGCCGGGCCCGCTGTTGTTTTGGGGGCTGGCGGGTCTTCTCGGGCTGTCGTTGTTTCGCTGTTGGACGCAGGTGTCGAAGAGATATTGGTTACAAACCGGACCCGAGTAAGGGCAGAAAAGCTTCGTGAAGATTTTGGTCATCGGCTAACAGTTGTTGATTGGGTTCAGGCGGGAAATGTCATCGAAGACGCTGCTCTTGTGGTGAATACGACGCCGTTGGGCATGGTCGGCAAGCCTGAATTGCGTGTTCCGCTGGATGGGTTGCGTGCAGAAACCGTGGTGACAGATTTGGTCTATGCGCCGCTCAAGACGGGGTTGTTGCAGTCAGCAGCCGAAGCGGGCTGTAGAACGGTTGATGGCTTGGGTATGTTGTTGCATCAGGCCGTGCCAGGATTTGAACGCTGGTTTGGCCCTCGCCCCGAAGTCGATGTCGCCACCCGCGCCGCTGCCTTAAGATGAGCTTTCTTTTAGGACTGACCGGCTCGATTGGTATGGGCAAAAGCACCACCGCGCAGATGTTTGCCGACGAAGGCTGCCAGGTTTGGGACGCAGATGCCGCAGTTCACCGCCTTTACGCCAAAGGCGGAGCCGCCGTTGCGCCGATTGGTGCGGCATTTCCCGACGCCATAAAGAACGGCGAAGTAAGCCGGGATTTATTGAGGGCAGTTATCGGAAAAGACGCCAGTGCCTTGGGAACAATCGAATCCATTGTGCATCCGCTTGTCGCCGGGGACCGCGGTGAATTTCGCAAAACCGCGACGGCTGACATACTGGTTTTTGACATTCCACTGTTGTTTGAGACTGGCGGAAATCAGAAGATGGATGCAACAGTATGTGTGTCTGCTCCCTCAGATTTGCAGGAAATTCGGGTGTTGGAACGCGGCACAATGACGAAAGCCCAATTCGAACTTATCAAATCCAAACAGATGCCGGATGCCGAAAAACGCGCACGGGCGGATTATCTGATAATCACCGACACATTAGAGAACGCGCGCCAACAAGTGCGCGATATCGTGGCTGAAATCAGGGCAGGAACTGGCAATGCGTGAAATTGTGTTGGATACGGAAACCACCGGATTTGACCCCGAAACCGGCGACCGCATTGTTGAAATCGGGGCAGTCGAACTGCACAATCACGTGGTCACGGGCAAAACCTATCACCAATACATTTATCCCGAACGCGAAATGCCCAAAGACGCGTTCGAAGTGCACGGGTTGGGTGACGAATTTCTGCGCGATAAACCCAAATTTGCGCAGATTGCTCAGGCATTTCTGGATTTTGT
>JAHRVZ010000206.1 GCA_019090405.1 Paracoccaceae bacterium | reverse complement strand
TTGTGTTTGCTGTTGCGTCCTCCGCAGCCTCAGAGGTTGTGCTACTGCCCGCATCCATCGAGTCTGAATTCATCCAGTAATATCCACCAAGGATAACGACACCTATTATTATCAATATAGAAATAGCTCTCATATTCTGGGTTCCCTATTCAAAATGGCAATGTGAATGATATAGTCTTGCCACTTTTCATATTGAGACTCCAGATTTGTTAAGCAAGGGGAAGTTTTATGCGAATTTCCGCCAAAGCGGCTCGAATACGTCTTGTAAGAGAACGATAGGAAAGTTACCGTTCGCGCTCCACGAACAGAACGATTAAAGGAACGATTCCATAGCTCGCAGACCTCATAACGCGCCGCCGCAACGCGACACCGGCCCCCGCGTAAACGACAAAATTCGCTCAAATGAAATTCGCCTGATTGGCGCTGAAGGTGAAAATGTTGGCGTTGTCACGCCAATCCGAGCCATGCAAATGGCAGATGACGCAGGGCTTGACCTTGTTGAAATCTCGCCCAACGCCAATCCGCCCGTGTGCAAAATCATGGATTTTGGCAAGTTCAAATACGAGCAGCAGAAACGCGAAAGCGAAGCGCGCAAAAAGCAGAAAATCATCGAGGTGAAAGAGGTCAAATTTCGACCCAACACTGACACCCATGATTACGAAGTTAAGATGCGCAATGTGTTCAAGTTTTTGGAAAACGGCGACAAGGTCAAAGTGACTTTGCGGTTCCGTGGCCGTGAAATGGCGCACCTTAATCTGGGCCGTGAGCTGCTGGAACGGGTGGCAGAAGACACCAAAGACGCGGGCAAAATCGAAAACATGCCCAAGATGGAAGGTCGTCAGATGATCATGTTGATCGGCCCATTGCCACAGAAATAGCGGTCGCAATCTGACCCCGAAATCGCCCCGCCGTTTTGGTGGGGCTTTTTTATGCCTTTGACGGTCCCACTTTGCGCAGAACCGCCGTCATTTGCGCCATCACAGCCACCGCGATTTCGGCCGGACCTGCGGCACCAATATCCAGCCCGACTGGCCCATGAACGCGTGCGATTTGGTTGCCACTGAACCCGGCCAACCGCAGCCTTTCGACCCGTTTGGCGTGGGTGCGTTTAGACCCCAGCGCACCAATATAAAACACATCCGAGTTTAACCCCGCAATCAGCGCCGGATCATCCAGTTTCGGATCATGCGACAGCAACACCAACGCCGTGCGTGCATCCAGACCCAGCTTGGCCACAGCCTCGTCCGGCCAGTCCTGAAGGATGGTTTCGCCCGGAAACCGGCTGGCGGACCCAAATGTTTCGCGTGGATCAATCAGCACCGGATCATATCCGGCAAGCCGCGCCATTGGCACCAAGGCCTGCGCAATATGCACCGCGCCGACGACAATCAACCGCAAGGGCGGATTATGGACCGCTACAAAAATCTCACCATCAGCCTCAAACCCAGAACGGTCCATACGCATCCGATCTGCATGACCGTCACGCAGCACCCTACGCACGCCATCAGCCAGATTAACCTCGTAAACCAAGGGGATGCGCGCCGCGCGCGCCTTGACAAGGTCAACCAGAATACCCTCGGGCATGACCGCCCCAACAGGTTCCAGCAACACGCGGATCGTGCCACCGCAGGCCAGCCCGACAGCAAAAGCATCTTCGTCGCTGATACCAAATTCCAACACACGTTGTTGGCCGTGCTCTAATGCCTCAACTGCCTCGGTAATGACAGCGCCTTCGACACAGCCACCCGAAACCGAGCCGCTGATGTCGCCCTGTCCGCTGATCGCCAGTTGCGCGCCAACACGGCGCGGCGCGCTGCCCCAGGTTTCCACCACTGTGGCCAATACGGCACCAACGCCAGTCTGGTGCCAGTTCAAGGCTGTCTCGGGGATGTTGTCAAATCGCTCCATATCGCGGTCTCCTTTTGTCCAGCATAGTTCACGTCCCGCGCGCTGTCTGCGCATTGCTCAGCCGATACTTACCGCGGCCAATTCGGTGAACCAACCCGCGGTTGACCAACTCCGAAAGAGCGCGATAGGTGCTTTCGTGACTCAGGCCAATGGTTCTGGCAAAATTCATCACGCTGCCGTTCTGACCAAAATCCGCCAGCGCCGCCAGAACGCGGTCCTGCGCGCCCTTGATGGCCAAAATTTCCAATTGACGACGATAGCCCTGCACCTGTCCGGCAAAACGCTGCAACATCGCCAGCGCAAATTCAGGGTCTTGTTTGATCTGCTGCAACAGCGCCTTTTTGTTCAGGCGCACCAGTTCGCTCTCTTGCAGGGCCAGACAATCACAATGGTATTTCGGTGAAAACAAACTGGCCTCGGCCAGAGTTTCCCCCTTTTGCGCCCGGTGCACAATAAGTTGATGACCCGCCTCGGTATGACGCACAAGAGCAACGCTGCCACGCACAACATAATATAGCCCCAAAGCCACATCACCCTGACGAAATGCACAGCTGCCTTTGGTCAGTTGAATCGGTGTTTGCGCATTAAAATCGTGAAACGGTTCAGGCAGCATTATGATCTCGATCATATTAGGCAGAGCACGCCCTGCTATAACAGAAGGTTCAATTTACACATAGGAAATCGAATGCCGTTGAAATTTGCCCCCCTCATTGTGATTGCCCAGCTTGTTGTCGCGCCGGTATTTGCGCAATCAGACTCAGAGTCTCATGCGACCACTCATGTTCCGGGCATGACCCATGATGGGATGCAGACGTCTGAAACAGATGTCGTTTTACCAACCGAACCCGGTCAGGGCGCGTTTGCGGCGATATCAGAAATCGTAACCATGCTAGGCGCTGATCCAGCGACCGATTGGGCCACAGTGGACATCACCGGGTTGCGAAATCACCTTGTAGATATGGATGGTTTGGTCAGCGAAAGCATAATTACGTCCCGCGAAATTCCCGGCGGATTGGAATTTAGCATTGATCTTGGCAAATCCGGCAATCAGGCCGCATCACGTATGGTTCCGGCACATGCACCGTTTGTTCATGCCGAGACCGGGTGGAGCAGTCTCGTATCGCAGGATGGCGATACATTGATCTGGGTCGTGACCTCAAATCCGGATGCACTCCAGATCCGCGCCCTTGGGTTCTTTGGGCTGATGGCCACCGGCGATCATCACCGGGCGCATCATCTGGCAATGGCCAGAGGCGACATCGCGCATTGATCGAAATCCACGCTACTTTGTTGACGGATTCGCCGCGAAATGCCATGATTCATGGTAACAATACTGTGGTTATGCCCTCAACGATGAAACCGCCAGAGGGCGAATAGGCTTTTCAATAGCGGGTGTAGGTTTGATATGTGGTTAACATCTGTTGTCAGCGTCAGATAAGCCGTTGAAAATACTTGCGGTATTGACCGTCCGCAACGAGGCCGCGTTTCTTCTGGAATGGCTGGCGCATCACCGTGCAGTTGGGTTTACCGACTTTTTGGTGTTCTCAAATGATTGTCAGGACGGCACCGATACCTTGCTGGATCATCTGGCTGGGCTGGGGTTGCTGACCCATATCCGCAATGACGGTCCCTATCATAAGGGCGGCATTCAGTTCACCGCCCTGAATGACGCCGGCAAGATGGATATTGTCAAAGGCGCTGACTGGATTTTGGCACTGGATATTGACGAATTTGTCAATATTCATGTCGGTGATCACACCATAAACGCCTTGTTGACGGCCCTGCCCGACGCCACTGCAATCACTTTGACTTGGCGGCTTTTTGGCAACAACGACGTGGTCTATTACAACGACACGCCCGTCACCGAAACATTCACCCGCTGCGCCCCTGTCATCATGTACTGGCCATGGCGCTCGGCGATGTTCAAAACACTTTATCGCAATGACGGAACCTATCGCAAACTTGGCGTTCATCGCCCTCGAAACCCCGAATCTGATCGTCTGAAGACTGCCCGCTGGTTCGATGGTCAGGGCCGCGAACTTGGTGAGGATTTCAAAACCCGGCGGCTGTTTTCCGACTATGGGCGTCCCAATTACCAACTGGTCCAGATGAACCACTATCCGCTTGGATCAATGGAAAGCTATGTGCTCAAGGCTGACCGCGGCCGTGCGGTTCATAGCGATCACAATCTGGGTACTGACTATTGGGTTGAACGGAATTTCAACACAGACAGTGATGACTCTATCCACGATATTGCCCCGCAACGGTCTGTAATACTAAAAGGAATTTACCGAGACGCCAAGACAATGGACTTGCATACACAAGCCGTCCAATGGCGCAGGCTTCGGTTCAAAGAATTGATGCAACAAGATACATCGCGCGCTTTGTTTTCCCGGTTGCTGATGACCCCACCGTCCCGGCTCATCAGTCAAAACGACGCGCGCCTCCTTACGGCCCATGCCAGAGCTGGACTAAAAAGCCCGCAGTAATTGCCTGAATCGGGCACAAGTATTTCCAATTCTTGCCTCAATTCGACTTTAGATATTGCCCCTGACAACCGGCTCATCAATGTAGCCGGGGTTTTGAGGACCAGCATGATGCAAGATGTACTTGACAGCATTGACGCCGACCTTTCGGGGCTGGCCGTTGAGGAATGGAAAACCAAACTGGTCGCCATTGCCGATGAACATGGCATGTCGCAACCTCTGGGTGACAAACATTTTGCAACATTCATTGACGCCAAAAGCACGCTGTTGGTCAGTTTTGAAACCGTTCAGGGCATCCATGCCTTGTCTGACACGGCTCAACCCTTTGGCTTTGATATGGTCCGCGCTCAGGGTTGGTCGCATCTGTGCCTGATCTCTGACGGAGACACCTGGTTTCGTGATTCCCGCGTTTATGGCTTTTTCGATCAGCTGATCGACGACGGGTTTTTTGAGGATTTCGAACAGGTTGTGTTTTATGGCACCGGCCCATGTGGCTATGCGGCTGCCGCCTTTTCAGTAGCGTCCCCCGGAGCGACCGTCGTTGCCGTTCAACCTCAGGCCACGCTGGACGCCCGGATGACTGAATGGGATGAACGTTTCGTGGAAATGCGGCGCACGTCATTCACAGATCGGTTTGGCTATGCCCCGGATATGCTGGATGCTGCCGATCACGCCTATATCATCTATGATCCACGCGAGGCTTTAGATGCAATGCACTCGGCTTTGTTTGAGCGTCCAAACGTGTCCAGATTGCGGATGCCAAGCATGGGAAGTGCGTTGCAAAGTGAACTGATTGCAATGGACATGCTATACCAAATCCTGTCGCTGGCAGGCAAAGGGAAACTTACCAATAGTGAATTTTACAAATTATACCGGGCGCGCCGCAATAATTCGGCTTACCTGCGTCGACTTAAGACTCGTTTGGATGCGGCGAACCGATCCTATCTGAACGTTTTGCTGTGCCGAAATGTGATCAGCCGAATGAAAGCGCCGAAATTCCGGCGCCGACTGGTTGACCTGGAAAAAC
Organism: Paracoccaceae bacterium; assembly: GCA_019090405.1. GTDB lineage: Bacteria > Pseudomonadota > Alphaproteobacteria > Rhodobacterales > Rhodobacteraceae > NORP181. The sequence goes on along the minus strand of JAHRVZ010000206.1, from coordinate 1,792 downwards.
GCGCAAATGAGGGCGAGTTTACCTTGCCCCCCGTTTCAGCCTGATCAAGCCCCGCAATCCTGCTCTGGCTCACCGCTAACGGCTGTGCTAGCCGGAACATATGAGCGACTCTCTTACAATCCGCCGTCCTGATGACTGGCACCTTCACCTGCGCGATGGCGCTATGATGCAGGCCGTTTTACCTGAAACCGCCCGCCATTTTGCCCGCGCGATCATCATGCCCAATCTGATGCCCCCTGTGGTCACCGGCGCAGATGCCGCCGTCTATCGCGACCGAATCCTTGCGGCTTTGCCCGCTGATATGTCGTTTCAACCGCTGATGACGCTATATCTGACCGAAAACACCGACCCTGATGATCTGGCAGCGGCCCATGCCAGTGGCCTGATCACAGCCGTCAAACTGTACCCCGCTGGTGCGACAACCAATTCCGCCAGCGGTGTCGCCAATTTCGACAACGTGCGCGCCGCCCTTGAGAGGATGGCCGAGATCGGTCTGCCGCTTTGTGTCCACGGCGAAGTCACCGCGCCCGACATTGACATTTTCGACCGCGAGGCCGTGTTTATCGACCGTGTCCTTGACCCGATCCGGCAGGCAACCCCCGGTCTGCGCGTGGTTATGGAACATATCACCACCTCAGACGCCGTAGCCTATGCGCGTGAAGCCGGTGACGATCTGTCTGCCACGATCACCACTCATCATCTGGTCATCAATCGAAACCACATTCTGGTCGGCGGAATACGCCCGCATTATTACTGCCTGCCTGTCGCCAAACGTGAAAGCCACCGTTTGGCACTACTGGCAGCAGCAACATCGGGCGACCCGCGGTTCTTTCTTGGCACCGACAGCGCACCCCACCCGGATACTGCAAAAATCGCTCCCTGTGGCTGCGCTGGATGTTTCACCGCGCCCAATACCATGTCCATTCTGGCCGAAGTGTTTGAAAACGCAGATGCCTTAGACAAACTCGAAGGCTTCACATCGCTCCACGGCCCCAGGTTTTATCGCCTGCCCGTCAACACCGACACAATCACCCTGACCAAAGGCGCGCCTGCCAACTACCCCAAAACCATCGCAGTCAACGACGAACAGATCACCGTTTTCGACCCCGAATTCCCGCTGCACTGGCGCGTGTCCGGCTAAATTCTTCTCGTTCCAAATACTCAAATTCCCAACGCCCACCCCCGATTAGGAGCCCCAGATGATCCCCACGTCTTTTCCAGCGCCCGAAGAAATGGCGCGGCTGACTGCGCGCATGTTGCTTGAAATCGGCGCGGTGCATCTGAATTCGGACAAACCGTTCATTCTGGCCTCGGGCCTGCCCAGCCCAACCTATATAGATTGCCGTAAACTCATCTCTTATCCTCGCATCCGCTCAACCCTGATGGATTTTCTGACCGTCACGGTCATGCGCAATGCCGGTTTTGAAGCCTTCGACAATATTGCCGGAGGCGAAACCGCCGGCATTCCATTTGCCGCCCTGATCGCCGAACGCATGGCTCTGCCAATGACCTATGTGCGCAAAAAGCCCAAAGGATACGGACGCAACGCCCGAATCGAAGGCGCCATGAACGAAGGCGAACGGGTTTTGCTGGTCGAAGACCTAACCACAGATGGCGGCAGCAAGATCAGCTTTGTGGATGCCATCCGTGAAACCGGTGCGACCTGTGCGCACACGGCGGTCATCTTCTATTATGGAATCTTTCCGGACACCGAAAAAACGCTTGGGGATCATGGCATAAGCCTGCATCACCTCTGCACCTGGTGGGACGTTCTGGCCGAAGCAAAATCATC
>JAHRVZ010000205.1 GCA_019090405.1 Paracoccaceae bacterium | reverse complement strand
CCAACGCGGCTCGCTGCTTGAACTTAGCTGGGGCGGCAAGGAACCGTTGACGCTGGACGGCGGGGAAACCCGCAGCTTTCTTGAGGATGGCGATACATTGACCCTGCACGGCCACGCGCAGGGCGACGGCTATCGCATCGGATTTGGCGATTGCACAGGGACCATCCTGCCCGCCCACACCCTAACATAATACGGAGAACCACAATGGCCAAAGCATTCGCGTCCCAAGGGGACATGACCGAAAAGAACATTAGCTTTACCGAAGTCGGAGACGGTCTGTGGGCCTTTACCGCCGAAGGTGACCCAAATTCTGGCGTTATCATTGGTGATGAAAGCGTCATGATCGTCGAGGCACAGGCAACCCCGCGTCTGGCCAATAAGGTGATCGAGAAAGTCCGCGAAGTCACCGACAAACCAATCAGCCACGTGGTGATGACCCATTACCACGCGGTGCGCGTTCTGGGGGCTTCGGCGTTCAATGCAGATCAGATCATCATGGGAGAAGACGCCCGCGCGATGGTTGTGGAACGCGGACAGGAAGACTGGGATAGCGAATTTCAACGCTTTCCCCGACTGTTTGAAGGACACGAAAGCATTCCGGGTCTGACCTGGCCAACCACGACATTCAGCGAAGACATGACGGTTTATCTGGGCAATCGTCAGATCAACCTGATGCATCTGGGCCGCGCCCATACCGCCGGTGACATTGTCATCCATGTGCCCGATCAGAACGTCATGTTCACGGGTGATATCGTCGAATATCATTCGGCCTGTTACTGTGGCGACGGCCATTTTGGTGAATGGGGCGACACTTTGGACAACATCAAATCCTTTGATGTAGACGCTATTGCACCGGGGCGCGGTGATGCGCTGATTGGCAAAGATATGGTCAACACCGCCATTGAAAACACCCGTGATTTTGTCTCCAGCACCTACCGCCCCGCGGCGCGTGTGGCGGCCCGTAACGGAACGCTGAAAGATGCGTGGGATGCGGTGCGCGAAGAATGCGATCCAAAGTTCAGCGATTACGCAATTTACGAACACTGCCTGCCATTCAACGTCGCCCGCGCCTATGACGAAGCCCGTGGTATCGACACCCCACGTATCTGGACGGCACAGCGCGACATCGAGATGTGGGAGGCGCTGCAGGCCTGACGCTTATTCTTGGCCATGAAATATGTATCTGCGCTGGATCAAATCATTTGAAAGGCGAATCATCTAAGCTCTTTTCAGGATTTGTCAGAATATTTGCAGGATCAGGAGACACAGCACATGAATCAGGTATTTGAAACTCCGATGTACCCCTACGTCCGCCAAGCGGATCAGGACGCCGCAACAACGACCCGACATCAGGTAATCGTTGTCGGGGCTGGTCCAATTGGGCTAGCCGCCGCCATTGATCTGGCGCAGCAGGGCATCGAAGTTGTCGTGCTTGATGACAACGACAGGGTTAGCACCGGCAGCCGTGCCATTTGTTTCGCCAAACGACCGTTGGAAATTCTGGACCGACTGGGCTGCTCTGCTGCAATGGTCGAAAAAGGCGTGCAATGGAACAAGGGAAAGGTGTTTTTTGACGAACGGCAGGTCTATGATTTCGACCTGCAGGAAGAAGACGGCCATGCCTTTCCTGCGTTCGTCAACCTGCAGCAATACTATCTTGAACAATTCCTTGTGGATCGGGTGCGTGAATTGCAGGCCGAAGGTGCTCCTATCGAAATTCGTGGCCGCAACAAGGTGTCCGCCGTAGGTTCACACCCCGATCACGTCACCATTGAAATTGACACTCCGGAAGACAGCTACAACCTTCATGCTGACTGGTTGATCGCCTGTGATGGTGCAACTTCACCGATGCGTGTGATGTTGGGCAAGGATTTCGTCGGGCGTGTCTTTGAGGACAATTTCCTGATTGCCGATGTAGTGATGGAGGCAGATTTCCCATCCGAGCGTTGGTTCTGGTTTGATCCGCCCTTTAACAAGGGCCAGTCGGCGCTGCTGCACAAACAACCCGATGGAGTTTGGCGCATTGATCTGCAATTGGGTTGGGGCGTTGATGCAGAAACCGAAAAGCGGCCCGAGAACGTGATTCCAAGGCTAAAGGAGATGCTTGGCGACGATGTTAAGTTCGAATTGGAATGGGTCAGCATCTATACCTTCCAGTGCCGCAGGATGGAACAATTCCGCCATGAAAGGGTGATTTTCGCAGGCGATTCTGCACATCAGGTATCGCCTTTTGGTGCACGCGGGGCCAACTCGGGGTTTCAGGACACCGATAACCTATGTTGGAAACTAAAGCTGGTGATGGATGGCAACGCGCCGGAATCGCTGCTTGATAGCTATGACAGCGAACGGATACTGGCTGCGGATGAGAACATACTGAACTCGTCCCGATCTACCGATTTCATCACGCCAAAATCAGGTATGTCACGGGTTTTGCGCGATGCGGTTCTGGACCTGTCCGAAAAATTCGAATTTGCCCGTCCTTTGGTCAATTCCGGTCGTTTGTCGGTGCCCTGTACTTATGATGGGTCTTCGTTGAATTCAGCCGATGCCTTGAATGGACCCGACCGGTCCCGTCCTGGATCGCCCTGCCCGGATGCGCCGCTAAGCGACGGATTTTTGCTGCCAAAGCTGGCCGGGAAATTCACTTTGCTGACCATTGATGCCGACGCTCCTGACGTCATTGAAGAGGACGGTATCACTGTGACTCGCCTTGCGCTGTCACTTAAAAATGATCCCACGCTGGCGCTTAAAGACCGCTATCTTGGCGAGGCCACCAGCGGTGTATATTTGATCCGACCCGATCAACACGTTGCTGCCCGCCGTCCTAGTTTTGATGACAAACTGTTCCGCGCTGCGATCCGCCGCGCCACTGGTAAGGAGTGATTGACATGTCCGACCTGACCCTGACCCCAAATATAGACGGGGCCGATGATTTTTACGCTGAACTGCTGGCCACCCATGACGGTCTGTCACGCGAAGAAAGTGACGCACTGAATGCCCGGCTGGTTTTGGTGCTGTCCAATCATATTGGTGACCGCACGGTTTTGGCACAGGCGCTGGCAGCTGCTACATTGAAGATCAGCGCCTAGACTGGAAGTCACAAAAAGAGACAACATATGAGCAAGATAGTTCTCTATGACTATTGGCGGTCCTCGGCCAGTTACCGCGTTCGGATTGCACTGAACATGGCCGGGATAGAATACACTTCCGAGTCCGTCGATCTGGTTGCGGGCAAGCAGCGCAGCGATGATTATCTGGCCAAAAACCCACAGGGGCTTGTTCCGACGCTTGACATTGACGGGCTGCGGTTGACCCAATCTTTGGCCATTCTGGAGTATCTGAATACCACTCATGATCTAGGCCTGCTGCCAAAAGACCCCGCCGCGCGCGCCAAAGTTCAGGCCGTGGCCCATGCCATTGCCGTTGATATTCACCCGGTTTGCAACCTTAAAGTCGCCAATTTTGCCGCAGGTTTAACCGACACCCCCAATGAAAGCCGCCTAGAATGGATGCGCCAGTTTATTGCCCCCGGTTTGTCGGCAGTCGAGGCGATGTTAGCCAGCTATGACCAGACCCCATATTGTTGTGGTGACACCCCCGGACTTGTCGATATATGCCTTATCCCGCAGCTATATAATGCTGATCGATGGGGCGTTGACATCTCACATCTGCCACGCATTCTGGCGGCAGAACAGGCTTGTGCAAACCTTCCGGCCTTTGCTGACGCCCACCCGGATATGTGTAAACCGGACTAGGGTCAGCCACTATTTGCAGAATTACCAATCCGGTGGCAGTCTATTGAAACCCACACTTGTTCCTAAATCATTTCAAACACAATCCCGGCCAAAATCGCACCACTCACGCCCAGCGCCAGATAGGCCGCAAAGACCCGTGGTTTGACCAGTGACCAAACCGCCGCCATTGCCGGAATCGAACTGACCGCACCCGCAATCATAAATGCCATTGCTGCGCCTGCCCCCATTCCCTGCTCCATCAGCCCCGACAACATCGGCGGTGCAACGTAGGAATTCAGATAGGCCGGCATTCCAACCAATGCGGCCGTCGCGATTGGCAACACGCCTTCCCCGCCAACGACCGTTGCGATCAGGTCTGCCGGGACATAATGGACCAGCAATGCCTCTAGCGTGTAGGCCAGCGCCAGCCATTTGAACAGGAACAACCCATTGCTGACAAACTCGGCCTTGAACTGGGTGCGTCGCGGGGCTTCGGTCCAGAATTTCCATACCGGATGCCCGTCAAAATCAGGCCCCGACCCGCAACAGCCGCTGCGATGATACACCTTCAAAGGCTGCGCAAATGCGCCACTGCGGCTTAACGCCTTGATCATAAAGCCACCAAACAAACCAAGCGCCACAGCCGCCACAGCCTTGCCAATCGCAAATGGCCAACCAAGAGCCGCTGCCGTGATCAGCAATGTCGGAGGGTCAATCAACGGTGAGGACAGCCAAAACGCCATAACTGCCGACAATGGCGCGCCCAATGCCAGCAACCCGGCGATAAAGGGAATGACCTCGCAGGAACAGAACGGCGCAAGCCCGCCAAACAAGGCCGCAAGAAAAATCATCCGTGTTTCACGTCCCACAAATGCACGGGCCACCATCACTTCGGCCCCCGTCGCTTTGAGATAGGCCAGCAACAATACCGCGAACAGAATGAACGGCGCGGTGTGAGCCAAAGCAGCAATCGCAAACTGTATCGTCGCCACAAGGTT
>JAHRVZ010000204.1 GCA_019090405.1 Paracoccaceae bacterium | reverse complement strand
TCGCGGTGGCCAAGATGACGGTGCACCTGGGATTCGATGTCCTTGGGCTTTGGTTTGCTGCCCGACGCGATCGCCTCTGCCAGATAGTGCTTTCGCAACCCGACCAGATCAAGATTCCTCAGTTCGGGGGTCTCGGGGTCAGGGACCGCCGAACGACCAAGAAGCACAAGACGCGGACCATACGGCGCAAGCGTTCGCAGGCATTCCGCGGTGATCCCGCGGGCGCCACCAGTGGCGACAACCACCCAATCGGAATCGACAACCGGACGCGAAGATTTTGATGGCACCATAGACCGCGGCTCGGTCCGGAAAATTGTGCGTTCGCCTTTCGGATAGCCAGCTTCGCGCCGGCCTTTCAAAAACAAAAGTTCGCTGACAAGGTGCGTCGCGCGCGACTTCAGGCCCTCGGTGATGTCAAGATCAACCGCCTTGGAACTGCATGTCGGCCACTCAAGCGAAAGCACCTTAACGATGCCAACCGTGCCGCCGCCGGAAAATCCAGCCCGCAGCGCAGGGTCATCCGCCTCAAGGGTGCGGCCAAATTGCCCGCCCATCTGAGTTGCAGCAATAATCCTTCCGCCGTCTTTAAGGTCAGCGGCCATTTTTTGTGCAACACGGTACAAGCCTTTGGAAATCCGCTGATGCACCGCGTGCCACTTTTCAAAGCCAACTGGCGGACTCGTATGGTTTTCACATCCTTCCAAGAAGATAAGCGCATCAGGAGCCTTATCGTCTCGCAACTCGGCCAGCCATGTCTCAAGGAGCGATGTGTCTTTGTTTTCCATCAGAGACCGGGGCAAAAGCACGCCTTCCAGCCCAGCCTCTGCAAGGGCGCTCAAGACCGCCAAATGAAAACTATTGTCCGCAGTTTCTGTCACGACCACCCGCGCGCCTGGTGTCAGGTCACGCTCAACGTGGTCTGCAGGCTCGCTAAAAGCCTGCTGAACAAACCGGGGAAGCACCATAGAATTATGGTTATCCGCTTCCCCGGCTAAATCAAAAGGGCGCGCTTCTCCTGCAAGAGCCTCCTGTTTTTTTGATGGCTCATCATTGCCAGCAGCAGCCACAAATTCAATAATGCTTCGGATTGTGGGCAGTTCGCTGATCATTTCCATTTCAGCCTGCATCGCATCGGCCTTATTTTGCGGCAGAACCTTGCGAAGCGCACCAAGAATTTCCATGCGCTTGATCGAGTCAACGCCAAGGTCAGCCTCAAGATCCTGATCTGGATCCAATGCGTCTTCGGGGTAGCCGGTCTTTTCGGATACAAGCGTGATGAACGCAGCAATCAACCCCTCTTCAGAAATATCGACCGCCGCCTCCGAAGCTGGTGCAGCCTGAACTTGCGGTTGCGGGGCGGGTTGGGCAACGACCTCTGGGGCTGCCGGTGCCACGGCTTGTGGTGCAACGGGGGCGGGGGCCGCCGGGATGATGGGTGCCGCAGGGGCTGGTGCCGGAACGGGCTGGATGTTCATGGCGGCGGCCTGAGGAACTGACACTTGCGGTGCTACAAAAGCGGTGCCTACAGGCTGGCTATGTGTGCTCGCTGTTCCTTCTTGACCCAGATAGGCCAGCATTACATTTTCCTGCACGCGCAGAAAATCGCCCATCATTTGATGAAAATTGGCAAAAACCTCGGAGCGTCCTGCCCCGCGATCAAGCTGCTCAAAGTGTTTTGGTAGTATTTCCATAAACTCCAATGTCCTTGCTGTTGAAATTGAATTGTCGCGACCTTCAAAGGCAGCGGGTGACGAAATGGCTTGCTCAGACGCCACGGCCTGAGCGCTCTTCTCTGGTATCGCAGTTAATGTTGCCGGCTGTTTTTGCAATGGGCCGAAACTATCAAGAACGATTGGTTTAACGTCGCGTAAGGGTTGGTCCGCACGGCGGACATAACCGCCATTAAGGTACCAAAGTTGTCTGGGCGGCTCTGGAAGAGTCCGGGGCTCTGGTGCCGCCATTCCCCCGGTAAGGGCGGCAAAATCAACCGGAGCACCGGCGACAAACAGCGCCACAAGCCCGTCAATGAATGACGTGACATCTCCACCGGTTCTGTCCAGCGTGATGCAGGTGGCGGCCTCTGGGCCCAATATTTCGGACAGGCGGCTTGAAAGAACCGATTTTGGTCCGACTTCAACAAAAACAGTCGCCCCTTTGTCGGCCATCGCTTGCGACATTCCAACGAAATCAACCGGGCTGACCAAATGGTCACTCATGGTTTTTCGGATGGCTTTGAGGGTTTTTCCGTGCATCCCGCCATGGGTGTTGGAAAACACCGGTATATTCGGTTTCTGCCACGCGACGCTTTCAAGGGACTTATCAAAATCGTCGCGCGCGGCAACCATCAGCGGCGAATGGAACGCCTGGGTGACAGGCACCCGCCGCACATCAAACTCAGCTTCGACAAGGGCCGTTATTGCAGCTTCGACAGCATCAACACTGCCCGCAATGACGGTCTGCGAGTGGCTGTTGAAATTGACAGCCGTGACCCCGTCCATTCCGGCGATGGCGGCTTCGGTTGCGGCGCGATCAGCGCCGACAGCAGCCATTGAGCCGGGACGATCAGGGTCGCCATTGGACACCATCGCGCGGCCCCGTGCCTCGGACAGGCGGATCAGGTCCTCAAACGTCAGCACACCTGCGGCATGAAGGGCCACAAATTCACCATAGCTGTGCCCCGCAACCATGTCCGGAACCACATTCAGTTTCCCCAGAAGGGCTGCCAGTGCGGCCTCGACCGTTCCCAGCGCGGGCTGCGTGATCTGCGTTTCGGACAATGCCGCCATCTGGGCCTTCTTTTGGTCCCGGTTGAATGCATCCCCCGGATACAGGGCTTGCGACAGCGATGTATTTTCAAAACTCGGAGTGTCGGCCAAAACAACTTCGGCCCGGTCAAACAGATCCAGCATCACCGGATCCAGAAGCATGCTCTCACGCGCCATTCCGGGGTATTGCGATCCCTGACCCGGGAATACAAAAGCAAGCTTGCCGCCGGACAACAGTTCCGGGGCTTGCGAAAAATGCACCCCGCGCGGAAGCGCCGTGTCTTTGGTCAGATGGGCCAAAAGCCCTTCCAGTTTTTCCAAAGCATCGGCCAGCGTTTCCGCAATGAACCCGGCCCGGACCGTCGCCTCGGGCACAGCCCCCGATCGGGCAAGTTCAGCCAGCGCCTTAGGCGTCGACAGTTTGCCCGCCGTCAGCGCGGCGATCAGCGTTTCAAGACGTTTTCCAAGATCGTCCCGGCTGTTTGCCGACAGGGCGACCGGAACAACAGAGCGGCCAAGTTCGACCTGTGGCACAGGGGCCAAAGGATCTGAATATTCTTCAAGCGTGATATGAAAATTCGTCCCGCCAAACCCAAAAGAGCTGACCCCGCCGCGGCGTTTCTCATTCGGGCGGGTGGCCCACGGTCTTGGCTGCTGACTGATAAACAGCGGCATGCCTTCACGTGCAAAGCCTTGATTTGGCGTCTTGACCAGCGCGTGTGGCGGCAGCACCTTGTGATGCAGCCCCATCGCAACCTTGATCAATCCCGCCGCTCCTGCTGCGGCCTTTGTATGGCCGATCAAGGTCTTTACCGATCCGATCGCCGCCGAAGATTCTGTTGCGCCGGTCTGGAACAGCACTTCTGAAACCGTTTCAAGCTCGGCCCGGTCCCCGGCCACAGTGCCGGTTCCGTGTGCTTCGAAAAGATCAACCGTTGCCGGCGAATAACCGGCCTGTCGATAGGCCCGACGCAACGCGCGTTTTTGTCCCTTTGGAAGAGGTGCCGTAAGTCCCTTGGCGCGCCCGTCCGACGAGGCGCCAACGCCTTTGATGACGGCGTATATGCGATCACCTGCGGCCTCGGCATCTGACAGACGTTTCAGCGCAATCGCGGCCAACCCCTCAGAGATTACAATTCCATCCGACTCGGCATCAAACGTGTTGCACACACCCCGGGGTGACAAAGCCCCTGTTTTGGCGAAACACATGTATCCGTACGGCGACTGCTGCGTGTCTATACCGCCGGCAACAACCATGTCCGACCGCCCACTCTCAAGTTCCATAACACCTTGATAAATAGCAGCTAATGACGACGCACAGGCCGCGTCTACGGTGATATTGGTGCCGCCGAAATCGAACCGGTTGGCGACGCGGCCAGCCGAAACATTAGGCAAGGTTCCTGAAAAACTGTCTTCACTCCATTCCGGAAGTCTGGCCAGCAATTCCTCGGGAACATCACCCCCCAAAAGCCGCAAAAGCTCGGTTCTGGCAATATACTCGCCGCCCAGCTCGCCGCCGCCGCCCGAGAACCCCAGCATGACCGAGACCCTGGACCTGTCGCCGATATCTTCGGCGCCCTGTGCCACGTCTCTCATGACATCCGAAACAAGTTCCAGTGACAGCAACTGCATCGGGTCGACCGATGACAGCGTCGCCGGCGGTATTCCATAGGCCAGCGGATCGAACTCAACGTTGTCCAGAAAACCACCCCAACGGGAATAAATTCGGTCGCGGGCCGTACGGTCCTCATCAAAATAGGCGTCCTTGTCCCAGCGATCAGCTGGCACCTCTCGTATGGCGCTTTCTCCGGAAAGGATCCGCCGCCAATAGGCCGCAAGCGTATCAGACCCCGGCAAAAGCGTTCCCATACCAACAATGGCGATATCCGCCGGCGGTGGAGCGGGCGCTGCAGCCACGGCAGGCAGACGATTTGCAAAGTTCTGAAGATAGGCAACCGAACCGGCCGAAACGTCTTGGTGCAGGTCAGAAATCGTCAGTGTCTCGTCGCGAAAGGCCGCGATCTGACCGATCATATACATGCCTTCCTGCCGTCTTTGATCTTCGCCGATCTCGGCCATCTGACGGTCTTCGCCTTGGCGGGCAATCCCTTTGGACGCCATCCGCAGCCGACCCATGGATACAGCTTCGATTGCTTTGCGCACTTCCGTGACCGAGGCCCCAGAGGCCTTCATGTCACTGCGGCGCTGCCTGATTTCAGCGGCAATCGGCGTGATTGCACAGCGGTTGGCATAGCCCGGACCTTCCCAAAGCGACTGCGTGCTGACGCATTCAACTGCCACCTTTTGATAGTCCGGAATGATCGCGCCCGAATCCACGATTTCTTTGGTGAACAAATAACCCGTGCCCATCAGCACGCCAATCGACACGCCTTTTTGCGCCAAAGGTTCGCCAATGGTTGCCACAATTGCAGCTGAAACCGCATCATGGATGCCGCCAGCAAAGACGATTTGGACCTTTGAGCCCTGTTTGTTAATGATCGGATGATCCAGCAAGGATTCAACAATAGATCCCCAAAGCACAAAACTGGTCAACGGCCCTATGTGGCCGCCACATTCCCGGCCTTCGATGACAAAACGGCGCATCCCGTCGTCAAGGTTACCCGCTATCAGGCTGGCTGTGGACGCATGCACGAATGTGCGAATGCCCATTCCCTCAAATTTGGAAACCTGATCAATGCGGCCGCCAGCGATGATTGCAAAATCCGGACGTATCCGGTCGACCGCTTCGAACTGCGGTTTCAGAATTTCGTTGGGCGCAAACCCCAGCATGCCAACACCCCAGGGCATTCCATTCATCTGGGTGCGTGTATCAGCCAGCAACTTATCGGCTTCTGGGCCTTTCAGCAACGATAGGGCCGACATTGGCAAAGCGCCCCCGGCCCCCACATGTTTCGAGAAATCCGAGACATCAGAAACCCGTGTCATCGGTCCCTGAATAACCGGATAACGCGTTCCAAACAGCTCCGCCAGCGGGCCGCCTTCGGCCAATGCGCGCCGTTTCGCAGCCGCAGCCGGCAGGGCCGCCGCCGCCTCTGAAATCGCTTTTAGGAACCGGCCCAAAGTCGCATATTTACGCGCCAGAGGGCCTGCCAGTGTCAACCCCTGACCACCGGGCTTAATCGCGGCGTCTTCGGCCCAAGAGAACCCGTCAGCGATTTCGATCATCGCCTGCAAACAGGCATCGGTCCCGGCACCATTTTCCCCGGCGCCATCCGATTGAATATTTTCAAGATTCGCTGAAATTGCATCCGCCTGACGAGGGCCCGGCCCACCCAGACCACGAAGATAGAAGTCCCCCGTAGGGTGCTCAACCTGAAGCGTCTCGGAACCGGATAGGCTTGCTATTCTATTGCGGATATTCGTCCCCGAAAGATCGGTTTCGGACAACAGCATGATTTCGTCGTCAAGAACCACGCCCGCCGCGCCACCGACACGCGCACCTGCAGCCGTTGCCGGCGTTATACCGCCCTGCGCAAAAAGCGGCAGATCCGTATGCTGGCCAAAGGCCTGCAAAAGAACAAATGTCGTCTGTTCACTGACCAGCCCTGCACATTCATGGCCCTTTAAGACATAGCCATCAATGCGATCAGAAAGCGACAAGCTGCGTTCATCACAGCGGATGGCAACACAAAGCAGTTTTACACCTTGCCGCCGCAGGTCTTCCGCATCTGATTTTGCGCCGGAAATGACCTCGGCCGGGGCCATCACGGTCGAAACGGCCGGGTCTTTTAGCAAAGATATGGCTTTCATATCCTCCAAAGTCCCGACAGAAACGCCAATCCGAGAGACACCAGCCTCTAAGGCCGCCTGCACTTCAGCTTTGATATTT
>JAHRVZ010000456.1 GCA_019090405.1 Paracoccaceae bacterium | reverse complement strand
TGCGGGGCCGGAAATTCGGCTTTCAGCTTGAAGAAATTCGTCAGTGGTTGCTGATTTATGAAAAAGACGGAACCGCAGTTCAAAACCGGGCATTCATTGAAATGGCCGATCGCCAGATTATTGAGCTGACAAATCAGCGCAAACAAATCGACGAAGCACTAAGCGATCTGGAAAAACGACGGGAAGAAACTGCCAAGGATCTGGGCTAGGGCAAACAATATCTGGCCAATCCAAGGTTTAACCCGTCGACTGACATTTCTCAAAGTCCTTTTTGCTGATTACAAATCAAACTTGCATATTTATTAAATTTGCGCGGGTTAACGCACTATTCATACAAAACAACAGGTTACATGTATTTTGCTACGTTAATCAGTTGGTTGACAGTGCGATTGAGCGCATGTAAGTGCCGTGATGTGTTGCAAAAAACGTTGCAAAAAAAACAGATCAGCGGAGACCGACGATGGCTACAATATCAATCGACTTCACGAAGCCGGCGAAACTACTGAAAGCTGGACCCGGCATGTACCGGCACACCAACGAAAGGTTTCCCGGGCTTTACCTGAACGTCGGAAAGCTGCGCTCAACTTGGTATCACAAGGGGCGTGTCGCGGGTAAGGTTCGCTCAATCAAACTGGGCGCATTCCCCGCCATGACCGTCCACGACGCGTTTAAACACGCCGAAGTGAAATCCGATCACACCGAACGCAACGCTGAAATCTCGACCGTCCGCGCAGGTTGGGAATTCCATTGTGAAACCCGCCAAGCGTTGGGTTCTATGTCTGATGCACATCGCATCGACATGACCAAAAAGGTGGAGCGTTACGCCCCAAATATTCTCGACATGCACCCAGCGGATGTCACGTCGGCACAGATTCAACGTGTGATCAACGATCTAGCCAGTGAGGGCAAAAATGCGACTGCACGGCACGTCCGCGCCGCGCTTAGTTCCGCTTTCAACTACGCTGGCGTTATCAACCCAGTGAGCAATAAGCGAGTGAGCGCGCCCAAAAGCGCCGAAAAGGAAACTAAACTGGCTGTCGCCGCTGCAACCAACGAGTTCGACGCAGACGATTGGTCGATGATCTGGGGTGCAATCATGAAACAACGAAAGACGAACGTGCTGCGCGGCACCGCGTGGATCGTAATGTTGTTCACGGGCATTCGGTCAGGCGACGTGCGTTCGTTGCTCTGGGACGACATAAACCTACAAGACAAAACGATCTACCTGCGCAAAATGAAAAACAAACTGGCCCGCACGATACCAATTTGCGACGCGGCGGTAGACGCCTTGAAAGCGATAAGATCGCACGGGTCAGAGTTTGTTTTCCCAGCCGCATCGAAAACCGGATACCTTGATCACCTTACCGTGCTGACCGCTGAAATCGAAAGCAAGGCGGTGCCGGTCATCACCCAACACGATTGCCGCCGTCACTTCATGCAGGCATCAGCCGAGGCGTTGCTACCCAGCTACGTTGCCCATTTCCTGCGCGGCGATGTGAAGGGCGAAAAAGGCGACGACATGCTGATGAAATACCTTAAACGCATGGGCAATCGCCGTGCGGTGGAGGATATTGAGAAGGTGATCGTCGAGCGGATCAAAGTAACACCTTGTTTTGTGGATTGAACGAAAACAATCGGCGCACTACGTTTCGAATATGCTACCGTTCGGTGGCGTCAGTAGAACCCATTGGCCCGCTGTGACGAGCGATCTGGTGGGGCGATGGTCAAAATAATCGTCACCTATCAACATGTCGCGGCTTATGAGCGTGACAATCTCGACCAACCTGTTCTTTGATTGGCAAACGAGGTTACCGATATGGTGTCCGATAAAATTAGCGCTCTCGAGTCGCGCCTTGATGAACTCGAATTTCGTTTAAATACCCCGCGCGTAATGGATGCGAAGCAGCTATCTGACTTCGTCGGCATCAGCACGCGCACATTCTACGAAATGAAACAGGTCGGTGATTCACCGCCAGCGATCTATCTGTCCCAGCGCACCGTTCGGTACGACCTCGACGACGTGATGGAATGGATGGAAGCGAAAAAAGTGGGGGCAGGCATCTGAACCTGCCCCGCACCGGATTCACAAAAAAATGTTGTCAGGAATTGAACAAGCGATTTATAGTCGTTGACGATGAAATGTGAAACCGGTGAAGCAGGTTCTGCCTGAGCTGGTATGAACGAACACATCAAAGATACAGTCGACACTTTCCTGAAAGTTTTCGACGGTTACGAAAGCCGACATCTGCAATTGCGCGGCAGCGTGCAAAAAAACGACAAAGGCAAAGTCACGACGGCGAAGCCGGTGACGGTCGAAGGGCCGATCACGCCTGATCTCGTCGCACAGCACATCAAAGGCGAGGCATCGGTCGGCGTTGCGCCTGTCCGCGCGGACAGCGGGTGTCTCTGGGGCGTTCTCGACATTGACTGGTACGACATGCCGGAAGATGACGTGAAGCAAGTGTCCGAACGGCTTCGAACGAAGTGCGCCGCATTCAGGTCGAAATCACGCGGGTTGCACGTCTATGTCTTCGCTACCGAACCCATACCAGCGAAACAGATGCGCGAGTATCTGGTCGCTTTGCGCAAACGGTTGCCGGCGAAGGTTCAGAAGAAGACGGAAATATTTCCGAAAGCGACCCAGATCGTCGTCACGCCCGATAATGAACCAACAGCGGTCAATTTGCCGTTGAGGGGTCAGCAACGTGAACTTGCCTTCTTGATCGACGCTGATGGGTTCAAGGGACAGGGTGATGGCGGCGACGCTGGCGTGCTCCTCGCGCACATCGACCAGCATTGCCGAATTGACGCTGATACGCTGAAACAGATCGCCGATGAGCAGCCGGTTTTGGATCACAGCGACATGGGGTACATTATCCCGCACGATGCACCCGGCCGCAATGACCTGCTGATGCGCATCGCCATGTCAATGCAGGCACGCGGCTGGCCGGATATTGAACTCGAAGCGGAAATCCGGCGATTGAACCAAGAAGGTGAACGGTTTCATGAATTGTTCGCTGGTAGTGGTTCGTTGCCGGAAGCTGAAATCACCAACATCGTCAAATCGGCCAAGAAGCGCGAAAAAGGCACGCCGACACCATTGCATTATCGCGCAGTCGAAAAATTCAATCGCCGCTGGTCGAAAATTACAATCAACGGCGTTGTGGAATACCTCGACAAAGATGCAGCCGAGTTTACGACGTTTACAAAGCAGATGCTTTTTGACGAGACATCGGATCGGGTGGCGAAGATAGGTAAGTCGGTTATGCCCGTAGCGCAGTTGTGGTTGCGTGATCCCGATCATGCGCGGTTTCGCGGCGTGGTGTGCGAGCCAGTCGGTTATGACGGCCCTGCCTACAACGTCTGGCGCGGGTTCGCAGTTTCACCAAAAGATGGCGACGCATCGGTTTTCGAGCAATATATCCTCGACGTGCTTTGCGGCGGCGATGCGGGTTTGGCGCATTGGGTCACAATGTATCTCGCCGATGCCGCACAGCAACCCACCGAACCGTCACCACCAACAGCCCTCGCCCTGCGCGGGTCACAGGGCGGCGGCAAATCGTTCCTGCAAGAGCGCATCCTGACACCGATATTCGGTGAGCGATATGTTCAGAAGGTGCAGGAAAGTGAAAGATTGTTTTCACGGTTCAATCGGTCAATCTTCGGGGCGACATTCATCGCTGCTGAGGAAGCAATTTTTCACGGGTCGTCGAAAACGGCGGCGAAATTGAAATCGTTCATTTCGTCACCATCATGGACCTATGAGGAAAAATTCAAAGCGACGGTACAGGCGAAAAATGTGCACCGACTGATCGCCACGACTAATGAAATCCAAGCCGTTCATATCGACCACGATGATCGCAGGTGGACAGTAATCGAGGTTGCCCAACCGTTCGACATGACGACACAGGACGGTCAGCAATCGGCATATGCGTTTTGGGAACCCTATCACGTGTTCATGCGCGGCGATGGGCCCAGCATCGTGCTACGATACCTGCTCGACTACCCAGTTGACCGGAAGGCGTTGGCATATGGTTATGGGACAGTGGCAAAGGCGAAGGATAAGGTGTCGTCTGATCCGATACTCAGCACGCTGCATGAGATCGCAGAGACGGGCGTCTGCCCGCATGATCAAAAAGCATATGGTGTTCTGTCGATGAAAACTCTGGCCGAACTCGTGCATAAGAACGGTGGGCGGTTAATGACGCCGGAAGAAATTTCGCACAAGGTTTCAAATTTGATCCCACACGCGGCACGTTGTCGGAAGGCGAGGTATTGCGAACGGGTTCATGCCAACGCGACGCAAGATAGCGGCGTCATTGCAACGCCGATGATGGAGACGCAGCAGCGTGGCTTCGATTTTGGCACGTTGGTTGAGTTTCGCGATGCTGTGTCGCGCCTCACGTTGCAAGATTACAGCGACGATATGGATGATTGGGCGTCGTGGCGTCCGGCTGAGGCGTATGTGGGACCAAGCGGAGATGACGAGGACATTCCGTTCTGACCAGAAGAAGTATGTCACGTGAGCTAAAGCATGTCAGTTGTTGTTCCCAACTGACATGCTTTTTCTACATTTACTCCAATGCGTTACTTGAAATATGTCAGTTATGTCAGTCATGTCGCGGTGAAATCGTCACTCACAGCGCCCGTGATATGACCAGAATGGGCGCGTTGCTCTATAACAATATTATAATAACTGACATAACTGACATAGCCGACATTCCGGTAACAAAACCAAAGGTTTGCGAGCATGTCGGTTTCCCCTCGGGTGACATAACTGACATAGTTTTCGTTGGTTGCGTCGCTGATCGCGGCCACGCTTCCCTCGACATTTCCGCGCGCTGACGCTCAGAGCGTGGTATTTCGCCGCTCGCCCGTGCGGAAATGCCCAGTGGCCGTGACAGACTGAATGATGATCAGTTAGCGGACGCTCAGCAACCTCTTGGCCGACAAGCATTTCCGGTCGCTTTCCTGACGATTTTCCAACGCTTTTTGCAACAAACCTCTGGATCGACCGTCATTGCAGGATCGGTCGCAACTCCAGTTGCAACTCATTCTCAACTCCCTCATGTTCACACCTTCTTTTGGGCCGTCACCCGCGCAAAGCCCCATGTTACGCCGATTGAACATCGCAACATGGAGCAACCCAAAATGAAGATCACAGCCACATTGACCAACGGCACAGCGAAAATCGCCGCTGAACGCCTGAACATCACCACGGACATCACCATCAACGATGCCGCCGACCTTGCCGATCACCTGTCCCGTTTCATCACCCATCCTTACGCAGGCGAACGCATCACCGACACCTACAGCATCGTGCCGAACGACACTGGCGTGCGCATCATCAACCCGACTGGCGCATTCGACCTGCCATGGCGGCACATCGCCTCTACCGTCGCCCAGCTAAGCGCCTGACCGTGAGCGAAAGACCCGAACGTGAACTGCCCATGCTAGCGCAGACGATGCGTGAGCGCGGGTTGCACGTCGACCGTGTGACGACCGACGCCGACGGCGTGCCATCCTCAATCACTGTTTGGTGGAACGGCGACGTTGACGGACATCACCGGCGTGCCGCTGAACACCTCGCACAACCCATCGAAAAGATACGGCACGAAAACCCACGCGCGCACGCCGCAAGCGGCACACGACGCACACCCACGACACGCCCCTTCATCACCAACCCTGACGGCACCACCCGCACCTACATCGTCGCCAAAGGGTGGGTTGATGCAGCTTGACCCAGCATCCGCGCGCACCGGCCCCGACACCGCTGAACGCCGCCTATTTGGCGCTATCATCCTGCAAGCCGTCCAAGACGTGTTCTTCCTGTGCTATCCCGCAAAGGATATGGATCAACACGACGCAATCGCATTCCTGACCAACACATCTGGTGCCTTCTCCCGATCCCGGCGCTTCTATTGCGACGCCCTCGGCTTGCACGAAACCCGATTGACCGCTTGGGTGATCGACGTCCTCGAAGGTCGAAAAGACCCACCGTCATTCAGCTTGGTCAATCCCGACCTTACCCCCGATCAACGCGCAAAATTGGCGCAAGCGCGGAGCAGGTGGGCAATGATCAAAAGCCAACCCACCCACAAATCAAAACCCAAATCTGCCAAACTCAGCAAAGGTGAACGATTGGCCGCCGCCAATGCACGCCGACGCGCAGCCCTGCCAGAAATCCCAATTGTCGATGGCGTGTGGTTATCAACCCAACCGCCAATCAAAGCGCGTCTTGGCGAAACAGAAATCAGCCGTGAAGGATCGCGACAACGCGCCCTGTTGGATAAACTTCTGCGCGGGCTGACGCGCGATGAATTTGAAGCCAACCCAAAATCAGAGTTCGATTTGGTGATCATCAGAAAGAAATTCGACGCTGCCACGATCTGGCAAGGCAACAAAATGTATCTGGCCCCGCGCGCTTCAAAACTTGCCGCCTAACACCTTCTTTTCCGCCTCCACCCGCCCAACAGCAGGGCATAAATTCGAATTGTGAAAGCGTGGCGCGTTCTTCACCTCCTGTTTCCTGACCAGAAACGAGACGAATGCGCCTCAAAACGCATTCGTTTTTCTGGTTTAAAATAGGAGGCCCAAATGGCCGATGACCAAACCGCCGCAATTCAAGCCCTAATCAAACAGGTTGAAACCCTGACAACCCGCCTTGATGGTGTGCAGAAACACAATGTCCGCCTGCTGGATCAGATCAAAGACAAGAAACGCGCAAATCCCAAACCAGATACCAACGCCCTGATCGCCGCCGTTGATCGCAAAGCCGAACAACAGCGCATGGCGGATGCAGGATTCTCGCTCGACGCAGACGGGCACTATCGAATTCCTGGACATCAATCGGACGGCGCAATCGTCCTGACTCGCGAACAGGCACGCGACTCGAAGCAATACAAAGAAGCACGCGACAAAGCCCTGGAACAAGACGTGCCCCTGCGCATTGCATCTGATCAGGACGATCCGACGCAGGTAAACATGGAGCGGCCTGACGTTGCCGTAACGAAAACCATCACTTTTGACGACGATCACGAACGCGTCCGGTATATCCGCGAGGATATGCACGGCGGCGATGGAATGATCCGCCGATCAATGGCCGCCGAACAAGAAGGCTACAAAGTCAAAACCTTCCGCACCCCTGATGATCTGCCCGATCATGCCCGCACAAAATTCGATTTGATGGAGACAGCTCATGACTCCTGAAAACCGCGCGTGCCACGAATACGCCTACCGGGTTGTTTTAGGGTTCATGCCTGATAGCGACGTGCATGTAATGCGCAACCTCAAGGTCGTGACTAATAGTGGGATCGAGGAAGTCGACCCGTCAGGTTACCCGACGGAGGCGCTCATCTGTGCGCTCGCCCAAACGATGCAGTTCCACCTGACCGGCGTCCAGTTTGGCGAGTTGCGCAATGATCTCATCGCGGCTGGCATGGGGGTAGAGGCGGCAAATCTCGTTCATGATCATTTGGTTGATGTCTCCGTTGAGGAATGGGCGCGGTTGCGCGAGCGGGTTGTTTATTATGCCCACGATAATGCCTCGCCGATCCTCGCCTCAAGCGCCGAGGAAGGCCTATGAGGGGCGGGAATAAGAACAGCGGTCGTCGGTCAACACTCGAGATGCGCCCTGACAAGGGCGAGATCATAAAGGATTTGGTGCTCGGGCGTCGGACCATCGGTGACATCGCGAAACGGTGCGGTGTTCATCCAATGACCGTGCGGCGATTCCGCGAGGACAAAATCACTGAGGAGATGCGCCGCTCGATTATGGCGCAGCATCGCATTGAGGGGGTCGAAGCGGACACCGACATAATCAACCACGACCGGCTCGACATTTCGAACACTTATGAATCCTTGGCCAAACGCGTCGAGAAACTGATCACCAAGGCGGAAGCAAACGACGACGACGCTTTCGCATTGACCGCTATGGAAGGGTTGCGAAAAGTCCTTCGCGACATTGCGCAGATGCAAGGCAAATTGGCCACTGCCCTAACAGTTCAGATTAGCCTTTCGGAATCGAAAGAATGGGTCACCCTGCGCGAAATTCTGGAAGAGCTTTGCAACGAACTACCGGAAGCAAAACCAATCCTGCTGCAAAAGATGCGTCACCACGTCCTTTCGGTCACAAAGGAAGACGATTTTGTCCTTTGACGGTTTCACAACATGGCTGTCCGACCTCGAACGTCGCCTCGACCCTGTCGCGCAAATGGCCCACTTTCTGGACGGCACACCAGACCCGTGGCAGGCGGAAGCAATCATGTCGAACGCGCCCACGTTGGCCCTGCGTGTCTGCCGTCAGGCGGGTAAGTCCGAGGTGCTTGGCACATTGGGCGTTCAGGAATTGCAGCGCGGCGGTACAACGATTGCGTTGTGTCCCGCCGAACGGCAGGTGCGTGAACTTGTCCGCAAAGTTTCGTTCAACCTTCGCAAAACCGATCTGATTGTGGAACGTGTCACCCAGCAGGAAATCGAGGTTAATTCAGGAGGTCGGTTCATCGCCTTACCGGCATCTTCGGCCACCATTCGCGGCTACACGGCTGATCTGCTGCTGGTCGACGAAATGGCATATATCCCAAACGACGAGGAAGTGATCACTGCAATTCTACCCATGTTGAAAGATAATGGGAGGATCGTTTACGCGTCCACGCCTGCTGGCAAAAACAACATGTTCGCGGAATTGTTCACCGACCCGCGCCCGAAAGTGCACCGCATCATTGTGAAAGGCACGGACATTCCGCGCCTTGCCGCCCGCTGCGCCCGGCTGAAAGAGCAATTATCGGCCACGCGATACCGTCAGGAAGTGTTGGTCGAAATGTTGTCCGACGGCTTGTCGTATTTCGACCTCGACGTGATCGAAAATGCAATTAATCCCGATGTGGAGGCAATGATTTTATGAAACACCATTTCCATTCCGACGGTACAGTCACGCTCCCGACAAACTTTGATCCCGCGATCCACAGCGTGAAGGGGCACGAACGATTTTACCTGTCCGCTGACCTCGGCCAAGCTAACGATTACACGGCTTGGACGCTAATTCGCTCACGCGCATTGCCCATCTGGGAAACACCAATGACGCAACGGCTCGGTCCTCGCGAGCGTGTCATAGTCGCGGCGGATCGGTTTCGCGGTGTCAATTATCCCGATGTGGTTTCGCACCTGATTGAAACCATGAACAAACCGGCCATCGCTGGCCGCTGCGTCCTGTCCATCGACGGTACGGCCATCGGTCGCGTTGTTTCGGACATTTTGCAAGAGCGCGGCGTTTCACACCACGCCGTGCAAATGACGGCGGGGCAGGATTGGTCCCGCAAGGGTCGCTATCTCAACGTTAGCAAAACGCTGCTGATCGAAACGCTGTCAGTCATGTTCTCATCGGGCGACTTATCCTTTGCCAATGGCCTCGCTCTGCAAAAAGAGATTGAGGAAGATTTGGCGACGTTCACGCTGACAACCACGGCGGCGGGCAATCAGATCATCACGCAGTCCCGATCAGGCGCAGGTCATGGCGACCTTGGGATCAGTCTGGCAATCGGGGCGTTCGTTTCACAGCATGTCGGGCAAGGTTTCGTTGGGCAAGGAAAGTTGAAGGGCTGGGAATAAGCCAGATCAAAGAGAAACCGCGCAAATCTGTAGCAGCACGCGGTGTCTCTGTATTTTGGTGCCGGTGTGCCTATTCAGCAGCTAACGCACGTCTCTGACGCGCTGTGCGTTTCATCGCCACCGATACGACCCACGCATCAGACCCGACACGTTCGGTCAGTTGGCCAATTGTTGGCGGCTGATCAAATATCACTTCACGGGTTTCGAGGCCGTCGTCGGTTGTGACGACGCAACACCGGGATATGACGGCAAGCGCGTTGCGACGCCTTTTGCGGACGCGGGCAACAAGTTGTTGCGCTGCATGGCTGTTTAAGCGGTCGATAAGTTTTTCAGTGATCATGATTGCCCCCTAGGCATACGTTAATGGAGGCCTGTCTTGTAAGACCTGTTCAGGGGGCTGGTTCAACCGGATTGTTTGCGAAACATCAGTTTGCGTCGCGCCTCGCAACCCATTGGGTGTGCTCGCGGGAGAAAGCCAGTTCAGCTTCATTGACGAAATCTGAAAACTCTTCTTCGGTTTTTACCGCGTCAGAATTCCCTCTGATTATCCCAATCTCATGTGCAGTTAAATTGTAGCTTGCGGTCAACTCGCCGTGTCGTTTCATTTGAAGCCAACCAAGGGCAGAAGTCACCAAAACAATCATTGGATCGAAGGCAAATGTGGCTTGTGGAAACCCCAACTGATCAGCATTCAAGCTAATGGCGGCACCAAGGTAAATGATGATGGTCAACCAAAACCAGCGGAGTTGTGCCCTCTTATTGGCGGACGACTTTTTTGAATACCAAGTTCTTTGATCATCAATTCGATCCTTCACATAGAAAGAAACTCGATCTTCCAAAGAGAGTTTCCGAATCTCAATCATTGAGTCAGTAACCTGTTCTGCCGCAGCAGTTTCCAAGCTTTCAGCAATATTTCGATTTGCCTGTAGAATGTCGTGAAGAAGTTTCCGAAAGTTGGCTTTGGGAATTTCGATGCTTTCGGTATCCTCAAAAGGATGAGCGCGCATTGAAAATCGCCAAGTGGACGTTTTTACAGATTCGGCCAAGGCGCGGCAACGATACCAATCTTGGTCCAACTTCTTCACCATTTTGTAGACAAACAATCCAGCCAAGATCAAAAGTAGTATGGTGATAAGTAATGGGTTCAGACCGGACAATCCGCGTGTCGCGCTCGCCACGCTGACAACGAATAACAGAGAGTATTCCCACCTAATTGTTCCCAGAAATCGCTTTTGCGCTGCTGCTGAACCGTTGCTTGCACTTTTGTAAAGTGCTGGAAATTCAAGTTTCGGCACGCTCACGAGATTTCCCGAATACCATCGACAATTGAGTCTGCGTTCCAAGAAACGATTTTATCGGCCTTTGCAGAAACAGCAGTAGGGATCACCTGAGCGCCACGAGGTCGAACGCCGAGGATAGGCTTACCAATTTCTTCAGCAAACTCCATCTCAAATTGTATCCAATCGCTGTAAGCTGTCCACATGCCTCCGATGATAATAACGCAGCTCACAGGACGAATTTGTGCGCGAAGTTGCTCCTTCATCATGGCGTTTGACATAGGGCCAAAAGCTTTGGTGTCGGGCACGGAATAATTGGAGAACTCGAAGTAGGGCCGATTATCCAGCAGGTTGACCATCGAGTTATAGCGTTCGCTGTAAGACCATGAATGGCTAATAAAAAGGTGTTTCAACATGTAGTGCCTTTCCTGTTGTGAATCCCAACAGTCAGTTACCACATCGTGAACCAAAGGGGAACGCCCGTTTTGGTTGCAGTCATAGATTTGTCTCGGGGCAACGAGATCTCGAAAATCGGTTTCACGGGCGATGCGGATGCCAGCCAAGAGCTCGACTAAGGCGTCTGCGGTCAATTTCCGCTAAAAGGTTCTTTTGACTGCACGCTTGCGGGGCTGAGGTTTGGTGCGTCCATGCCGAGACCCCCGCACATCGGCGAGAGACCGCGGAAAACACCGCGCTCATGCGGTTTGCCGGTGTTTTGTCATCAGTGTGCCTGATCGGCGGGAAACTCCTGCGGGGCGTTCTGCACGCAGGCATTCGATTCAGTCAGACATTGCCGTGGGCGATTCAATCTGCGACGATCAAAAAAATATGATGAGGTACCGATGCTCGAAGATATTGCCGTTCAGTACGTGAACTTGCCCGAAGAAAGCATTCGCGCAATCAGCTATGGTCTCGTAATCCTTGGTGCCGTTGTTGCTGGCATCTCGCGTAATGACAATGGCGCTCTGCGGCGAGTACCGTACTTCGCCTATTCCGGCCTCCTTTATTTGGTAAGTGCGGCGTCTCAGATGATTTGGCTCGAGTCATTCTCGGCGATGGTAGACGGCTACCTCTGGATTTTCTTTTCGGTTGACGTCGTGGTCGCACTTGTCGTCGGTTACTTCTTTGGGGTCATCGCCATGGCTCGGTCGCGTGATGCCTATGGTCATGGACGCTTGGCGGCTCTGGCTTTCATCCCACTGGCAAACTTTTGGCTACTACTGACACCTTCGAAGAATGAGATGAACGCGGATCGAACTCCGACGATCCCATTGCTGACAGGTGGGATGGGCGTTGTATCGGGATTCGTGATGCTCGCCGTTGGAATAGGTATAGGCAGCTATGTGGGAGTGGAGATGAACCGAAGGCTCGAAAACATTGATCCAAGCCAGCAGTCAGCGGGATTGGATTTTTTAATCCGTACCGAGGGCATTGACGAGACGCTACGGCAGATGGCGGCGGAGGTTCCTTCCCAACAGATTGATGAGACGACGACACTGTTGCGCGTTGAGGGGGACGGAAAAACACTACGCTACCTATATGAGGTAACAGCCGCTGTGCAGGTGTTGCCACCGTCAATGCGCACTGGTTTGATTCAGAAAAATTGCGATTTCGAGCTTCTGCGGTCAGTGCTCGAAGCAGGTGCTACACTTGAACATGTTTACCGGCAACGGGATGGATCAGAAGTCGGAACCGTTACTGTTACGCGACAAATATGCGGGTTCTAAATAAGAAAGGCTTGCGGCCGTGAGACCGCGGGCATTTGGTTTCGAGCGGCACGCTGAATGCCTACCATTCCTAGGTTTGGCAAGCTGGCTGACTGGAATTGATCTGCAACCCGCGATTAGTCAGCGGGCGACGTCCCGAGATACTGGATTGCCACTTCCACAGAACGATGCCGTGCCGCCATAGCAGACGCCACGCGAAACAGATTTCTCTGCGTCACCGTCGCGCGCAAGTGCGCATCTTTCGATTGCTCTCCAAGCAAAGCACCGTGCTCATACAGGTGGTAGTATCGAGTTTCGTCCTCGAACTTCACGGGTTCGAGCAGGAGCTTCAATTTTGAGAAGAACAATACCGTTTCGCTTTTTTCGTCGGGGTTGTCCGTAAATAGTTTCCAGAGGTCGCTATCACGGAGTTTGCCATCCCATTCGATCTTATTCATCTCGGCGGTCCTTGTTTTCCGACGGGAGGTAGGGCGGCCTGCCGCGGTATGACAAGATTCTTGAAATCGCGGCTGTATCCTTCGAACGCCTTCATCACTGCATCAACGAGTTTCTGGCGGCTTGGCCGCTCGGGCGGCACATTAGCGCGGCGCTGCTTGACCGTGATGTAAACGAACTCGTCGTCAGCAGAGCTTCCTTCAAGGTCCCAATCAACACCGAGTTTTTCCGCGACGGCTTTCTCGGCCTTCGCTATTTCAGCGTCTTTTTCGGGGCGGTGTTCATTTGCAAAAGCCTGTTGTTCAGCCGCGAGCAACTTATCGCCGCGAGGGATCAACACATCGTCGATCTCTCCAGTATCCTCAAAGTGCTGAACGGCCTCTTTGATGTGCACTTTGCGGGCCTTCAAGCGCTCTATTTCTGCATTGAGGTTCCGGAGATGCTCAGTAACATCTGCCTGCTCTTTCTCCGCAGCCGCAAGCGCGTCATCCGCCTCAGCAATCGTGGTGCTGAACACATTGTCCCACTCAGGGTTAAACTCACCCGCGATAAAACGCTTGAGCTGAACCGTAGGGCTGTCACCGCCTTGGTGATAGATGAAACCGTCGCGCAACTCAGTCATCGGCAAGATCAAAGTCAGGCACGTCTAATCCAAGTGTGCGTTCAATGAGCATCCCGCGACCTTGTTCGTGCCGGAAGCATACAGGGCTGCTTTTGAAGTCGATTTCTGTTGCAATCTTGATCATGTCAAGGAAGGCACGGCGATCAAAGCGCATCGGACGAGAGGCATTGTTTGGGAAGGGGGACAGGTTTTCCACTTCGGCGACGTCATGCCGTTTTCGATTGATCCCGTCGCCGCGCGACACGGTAGCCGTTGGATTTAGGAACAGGTCCGAGAGTAATTTGCTGCCACCGTGCATCCGGCGAAGCGTCTTCCTGCTTTCTTCATCCAAGGCAATGCCAGCCTGAAAGTTCCAATGGCGGTCAAGGGTTGAGGCGTGGGCAGGGGCGTTTTTGCCGCCGATGGAAATTGGATGCGGCTGGAAACTCACGATGCAACACACTTGCCCGTCGTCCCAAGAAAAGAGAAAAGTATCGTCGTCGATCATAAGTTGTGTTGGGGGCGTGTCAAAAGAGTTCAGGATTCTGATGATCGCGGGTGCCTTAAATGCAAGATTGGGCAGTTCGTTTTGCCCAATGCTGTAATCGAGGATCATATTGTTGGTAATGACGTAGAGCTTGCCGTTGATCAGATGCACCCATTTTTCGAACGACTCCCTTCCCTTCACAGGAAACGGCATCAAGAAGGCGAGACCTTCAACAAAGTCGGATGGCAGCGCATACCGATCACCGCTCAGCGTTATCGGCTGAACGGGTCGGGTGTAAGGTTTCGTGTGTTCCCATGTCTGCAACGTCATGCTGCGAATGGTATTTCCTTTATGTGGCGATAGTTAGGCGCACAGGCATTTTGAGAATCATTTCTTGCAACGCAGTTAACGCGCGATGCAAAAATGTTGCAAAATTGTTGCAAAAAAACCCATCACATCAATTTCGATATTTGATTTTATCGTTTATTTTCAAGAGTTTATCTGGTGCCCCCACACGGACTCGAACCGCGGACCTACTGATTACAAATCACCTCATCTCAAAAGTGACGTGACGTCTAACTTACGTAAACGTCAAGCATGTGTTGTATTCGTCGGTACACTGTACAAATTGACTGTGTAAGCCAAATTGTTGAGGTAGACACGATGACCGGTGCCACGATGACCATTCGCCAGATGTGCGACGACTTTGACGTCACTCCCAGAACCTTGCGCTTTTA
>JAHRVZ010000203.1 GCA_019090405.1 Paracoccaceae bacterium | reverse complement strand
GCGCGCATGAGGCCGGGTTTGCCGCCGCCAAATCCGTCACCGGGGGCAATGCCGCGCTTTATCATCTGGACAACACCAATCCCGACACCCCCCGCGCGCGCACCCTACCCGAAGAAATCGCCCGCGTGGTGCGCGCCCGCGCCGCCAACCCAAATTGGATCGACGGCATGATGCGCCACGGCTTTCGTGGTGCCGCCGAAGTGGCCGCAACACTGGACCATATGGCGGCGTTTGCCCAATTGGCTGAAATCGTCCCCGCACACCTGTTTGACCTCTATTATGACGCCACATTGGGCGACAGCAATGTCAGCGACTTTCTTGAACAGGAAAACCCTGCCGCCTATCGCGCGATGATCGACCGTTTTGCAGCTTTGCAGGACGCAGGACTATGGAGCACAAGACGCAACTCTATCCGCGCAGATCTTGGAGAGAAAGTATGAGCGATTTTACTATCAAAGGCTGGTGTCCCGGTGCCTATCGACCAATGCGGTCCGGTGATGGACTAGTTGTTCGTATTCGCCCGCGTGTGGCGCGGCTGAATGCCGAACAGACGCTTGGGTTGTGCAAAGCCGCCCAAACACATGCCAGCGGTGTCATTGACCTGACCAATCGCGCCAACCTGCAATTGCGCGGTGTGCGCGACGATGCCCATGACGCGCTGCTTAGTGATCTTGATGCGTTGGAATTGCTGGACGCAACACAGCTGCTGGAAGCAAGGCGCAACATTCTGACCGCCCCGATGTGGGACACGGCGGATGATACCCATACATTATCGCTCAAACTGATCTCGCGACTGAACGAACTTCCTGAGCTTCCAGCCAAATTCGGCTTTTCTGTTGATGCGGGGGATGGCCCCGCCCTTCGCAATGCCTCGGCTGATATTCGCATAGAAAGAGCCTTGGAAGGTGGCCTGATCGTGCGTGCAGATGGGGCGGAAACCGGGCGTAAAACCGACAGAGCGAATGCCATCAATGATGTTATCACCCTTGCCCATTGGTTCGCGACCACCCGCGCCGACGACACCAAACGCATGGCCAGTCATTTGCGAAACACGCCACTTCCAACGAACTGGCAAGGCACCGCTGGGGCAGCTGCAGCAATTGGGCTGACCCCCGGTCCATCCTCCAGAGGGTTGATCCTTGGTGCGGCCTTTGGCGCAATCCCGGCGCAGGCGTTGGCACAGGCGATGACCGGCAGCAAAGCCAGCGGCCTGATCCTGACCCCGTGGCGGCTTTTCATCCTTGAGGGTGTACATTCGGCGTTTGAACACGACTTTATCTCCGACTTTATCTCCGGCCCAAACGACCCGCTATTGACCACAGATGCCTGCCCCGGAGCCCCGTTCTGTACATCCTCTACGGTAAACACTCGCCAGATCGCTTTGGCGCTGAAAACTCCTGACCTACATGTCTCTGGCTGCTCAAAAGGCTGCGCTCACCCACTGGCTTCGGCTGTTACACTGGTCGGTAATCAGGGCCGGTTTGACCTTGTTCGCGGCGGATGTTCGTGGGATGAACCGACAAAACGCGGATTAAGCCCGGATGACCTTCTTAAAGGAAACGTTTTTTAATGCCATACACCTATGAAACCAACGGGGCTGCGATCTATTTGCAGTCTTTTGCCATGATCCGCGCCGAGGCCGATTTGGCCCGCTTTGCCCCCAGCGAAGAGATGGTTGCCGTGCGGATGATCCATGCCGCCGGGATGGTCGATCTGGCACCCTTCATCCGGTTTTCAGATGGCTTTGCTGACACCGCCCGCGCGGCGCTGGAAGCAGGCGCGCCAATCCTGTGTGACGCGCGTATGGTCAGCGAGGGCGTCACCCGCACGCGGCTTCCGGCGGATAATAAAGTGATCTGTACCTTGCGTGACGAAGGCGTGGCCGAATTGGCCGCTGAAATGGGCAACACCCGCTCGGCTGCGGCCTTGGAATTGTGGAGACCCCATCTAGCCGGAGCCGTCGTCGCCATCGGCAACGCGCCCACCGCGTTGTTTCATCTGCTGAACATGCTTGAAGACCCCGATTGCCCGCGACCCGCGGCTATTATTGGCTGCCCGGTGGGTTTTGTCGGCGCGATGGAATCCAAAGATGCGCTTTGGGCCGATCAACCGGTGCCTTGCGCCATTGTGCAGGGCCGATTGGGCGGCAGCGCCATCACAGTCGCCGCAATCAACGCCATCGCGAGCCGTGTCGAATGAGTATCGGAACCATCCACGGCGTCGGGCTTGGCCCGGGCGATCCAGACCTGATGAGCGTGCGCGCTGACCGCTTGCTGCGCAACGCCCGCCATTTCGCGCATTTCCGCAAGGCCGGGCGGCACGGTCAGGCGCGACGTATCGCTGATGACGTGTTGAACCCGGATGCTATTGAGTTTGCTATGGAATACCCGGTGACAACCGAAATTCCCCTTTCTGATCCGCGCTATAACGAAACCTTGTCGGCGTTTTATGCTGATTGCGCGGACCATCTGCGCCAACTTGCTGAATCGGGCGAAGATGTGGTGGTTCTTTGCGAAGGAGACCCATTCTTTTACGGCTCGTTCATGCATTTGCATTCGCGTCTGCGCGATGTGGTTCCAGTAAAGGTTGTCCCGGCGATCACTGGCATGTCCGGTGC
>JAHRVZ010000202.1 GCA_019090405.1 Paracoccaceae bacterium | reverse complement strand
TAAATGTGTCCTCTCCGAACACTGAAAAGCTGCGTGATTTGCAGGGCAAAGAGGCGCTTGCGGCGCTACTGGGGCAAGTGATTGAGGCGCGTGATGGTTTATCAAACCCGCTGCCGGTTTTCCTGAAAATCGCACCTGACCTAAACCCGGATGAACTGGCTGATGTCTCTATGGTTGCCATAGAAACTGGAGTTGATGCGATCATCGCCACCAATACCACGCTGTCACGCGATGGATTGCACAGCGCGCAGAAAGATCAGGCTGGTGGGCTAAGTGGCGCGCCATTGTTTGAACGCTCGACCCGTGTTCTGGCGCAGCTAAGCGTGTTGACCGACGGCACCATCCCGCTGATTGGTGTCGGAGGGATCGGGTCTGCCGAACAGGCCTATGCCAAGATCTGCGCAGGGGCGTCGGCAATACAGCTTTATACTGCGCTGGTCTATCAGGGCATGTCGTTGGTGATGGATATTGCCAACGGGCTTGACCAGTTGTTGGAACGTGATGGCTTTGCCAATGTCGCGGATGCAGTTGGCAGTAAACGGTCTGACTGGACCTAGATTAGGTGACAACACAAGCTGGTCCTGTCACGCCAGATCAGCCTGCCGTTCCAGCGCCGGATAGCGCAGCGCCAGGGTGATGCCCCGCGCTACGAACGATATCAGCATGGCAATCCACAGTCCGTGATTGCCAAAACCCGGCACCAAAGCCAAAACAGCGACCCAGTAAATCACAAAGCTAACCACCATCATGTTGCGCATATCGCGGGTTCTGGTGGCCCCGATGAACACCCCATCCAGCAAAAACGCAGCGGCTGCGGCAACCGGCATTACAGTCAGATAAAACAGATAGCTGCGCGCCTCTTGCTGCACCTGCGCCGAGGTGGTCATCATATCAATCAAATCCCCGCCAAACAGCGCAAAGAAAACCACCAGACAGATGGCCCCCGCGGCGCTCCAACCGGCGGCAAGCATGGCCGAACGCCGCAATACCGCACGTTGCCGCGCACCCATCGCCTGCCCGACCAGTGCCTCGGCGGCAAAGGCAAATCCGTCGAGCGCGTGGGCGACTATCATCAAAAACTGAAGCAACACCTGATTGGCGGCCAGCGTGACATCTCCGAATCCGGCCCCCAAAAACAGAAATGACACCAATATGATCTCAAGCAGAAACGAGCGGATCAAAATGTTGCCGTTCACCTGCCCCATATGCAGCAAACGCGCGCGATCAAATACTTGCACCCAATTGCGCCAGTCCGGCACCCGGAACGCGGCGCGGCAAAACCACAGCCCAAGGCCAAGCCCGCTCCATTCCGCCAGAAACGTCGCGAATGCTACGCCGCTTACGCCCCAGCCAAGGCCCAGAACGAACCATAAATCCAGCAGGATATTCAGCCCGTTCATCCAAAGCTGAATGACCAGCACGGCCCGTGTACGTTCCTGAGCTATCAACCAACCGGTGATGCCAAACATCGCAATCGCTGCGGGGGCTGACCAGATTCGAATGCGCATATAGTCACGCGCCAGAGACTCAACTTCGGGGCTGGCGGGCGAAACCTGAAAAGCCGCCCAGAACAGCGGTATCTGAATGACAATAAAAACGGCCCCGGCTGCTGCTGCGATCAACAGCGCCCTTGTCAACAAAGCCGCGACTTCGCCCTTGTCCCCAGCACCGATGGCCTGACTGGCCAGCCCGGTGGTGCCCATGCGCAGGAAACCGAACATCCAATAGATCGCACCAAGGATGATTGCGCCAATGCCCACCGCCCCGATTGGGGCAGCGGTCCCCATTTGCCCAACAACGCCGGTATCAACCGCGCCCAGAATAGGCACGGTGGCGTTTGACACCATGATCGGCAAAGCAATCGCCAGGACCCGGCGATGGGATACAGGGGTCGGGGTTTTAGTCGTCACGAACCACCTCAGGCGCTGGTGGCATCAGAAAATGCCCCGAGGCCTGTGCAAATGGTTTAGCCTGATTATCCTGCCACGCCGTTGATTGCACCGACGCATAGCGACGGCCAGCCCGCGCAACAGTGGCCCGCGCATAGGCATTCTGCGCCCGTCCAGAGCGCAGATAATCAGCGGTAAAATCAATGGTCTTGGGCAGGTTTGGCAGTTGTTCCAGCGGCATCTTTTCCAGGTCGATTTCGCCGGTTTCAATGCGTCCCCAAAGATGTAGCAGGCTTAGCGTTATAATTGATGTTACTTCCAGAAATGCCGAGGTGACGCCGCCGTGCAATGCAGGCAGGAACGGATTGCCGATCAGCTTGTCGTCAAAGCGTAATACACCCGTCAGTTCATCGCCATGACGATCAAATTCAATGCCCATAAACTGAATATAAGGCACTCCCTGCAGCAAAGCGGCAAGCGCGGCATCGCGGCGTTGTTCGACCAACTGCTTTGGTTCGGATTTGCCCATCATTTGCGTCTTTCCGTCAAGGAACCGGGTTTGGTTTCAACCGTGAACGACCCCGAAGCCGTGGCTACGGGTTTTCCGGTATCTTCGTCTGTGGCCGTTGCCCTTACAAACGCAACCGAACGCCCGACATGATAACAAGTTGCCCGCGCCGTCACAGACTGCCCCGGCGTTGCCGCGCGCATATAGTCGATACGCAGATCAATGGTGGCCGTGCCTGTCGGCGTCGAAGGGTGGCTCATGACGGCAGCACCACAACAGGTGTCCATCACCGCACTGACCGCGCCGCCATGAATGACGCCGGTTTTGAGATCCCCAACAATATGATCCGCATATGGCATTGTGATCGCCGCCTCGCCATTGCCAATCTCAATCAACTCCATCCCCAGAGCTTTCGCATGGGGAACCGCCTGAATGAATTGTTGCGCCATTTTTGATCTATCCACCAAGACCGAAACTCCTGCATATGTGTGTTTTTCCCTTTTGCGCATCCTTGGCCCAAAAGGGCAAGCCTGCCGGTTGCGCTTGGCCCGACAACGACGTACCGTCATGCGACCTAAAAACGAGGTTTGTATGTCGGACGAACGATTGTCTTTCAAAGAGATGTGCGCCCGCTTTGACGTCACACCGCGGACGTTGCGCTATTATGAATATATAGAATTGCTCAAACCGGACCGGGAAAACCGGTCGCGATTTTATGGGTCGCGCGAATGTGCCCGGATGGAACTGATTCTGCGGGGCCGGAAATTCGGCTTTCAGCTTGAAGAAATTCGTCAGTGGTTGCTGATTTATGAAAAAGACGGAACCGCAGTTCAAAACCGGGC
>JAHRVZ010000201.1 GCA_019090405.1 Paracoccaceae bacterium | reverse complement strand
GCGGCACCCGAAAGACGTCCTGCCCGATCAAACAAAAGATGTGCCAATTTGAAACGAGCCATGGCTGATTGATGGCTGTCACCGATTTGCGCGGCCAACGGGATCACTTTACGATAGAGTTCTGCTGCTTTGGTCATGTCCCGCAGGGCCGCGTCACCGCTATCAAGCCTAGCCTGTGCGGCCAAGGTGCTGGCCAGTTTGGACATCGCCGCGACACGTTTGTCGGTCAGACCTTGGAGTTCAACCATAAGGCGCTCCGTTTTTTCCTAATGTCTAGGTTTGCGCAAAGTATGGCGCTGTCCTGACATGAAATAGTTGTACAGTCAAAGCAGCGTAGATAATGTTCAGGTAAGAATAGTCGGGAGCAGACATTGATAGAGTGCCGCCATACTCTGAAGACCAACCCCCTGAAAATCGCCAGCACAGTTTCAGGAGGAGCGCCAAAGAAAGGGCGTCCAACCGAAATTTTGGGGTCGTTTAACCTGATTGATCATATTGACGCTGCCATCCGGGTGCTGGAATGCAAACCTGCGCATCTGGACCGCGAGCAATGGTTGCGTCAGGAATGGAGCACTCAGAATCAGAATGCGACTTTGGACGGCGAGAACCACTTTATACGCAAAATACGCGGAAAACGCGGCCTGACTGGCCAGGATTTCAAAGTGCTACACGGGATTTTGGGCCTTTATGACGTAGGCCTGCAAGAATGCTGTGTCTGGTTGGATATTGAACAGGATACGCAAAAGCGAAGACTCAGGTTTTCCGCCGCTGCTTTTGCCGATGTGCTGGGCGATGCACTTACAAATTGCAGCGATCCGATCAAGGTATTTGCGCAGATATCCAGCACCGATCTATACGCCGAATTCGATCATGCAAAGTTACAACAAATCGCAATTGTGGCCGGGCACGAAGTGACCCCCGGATTGCGTGCCGAGCCGATTGTCAAACCTCGTCGCATGTCACCGGGCGAATATTATTCGCTAAGTGTGGCCCCTTGTGTCGCAGGAAATGTCCTGATTGTGCATCACCGCGAAGGACAGGATTATGTTCAAATCGCTAACGAAGCATTTGGATTGACGCGGGATCTGCTGATGAACAAAGACGAATTGTTTGTCAGCAATATCGTGCAGGCACCGTATGATCCTGGCCTCAGATCGGTGGTTTTTGTTAATTGGCCGGCAAAGTTGGATGCGGCCTCGCTGAACCTGTCAGGAGCTTTCGATCCCTCATTGGGTCGCCTTAACATGGCCTTTATGCGACGCCTTGCCCGAGCGGTGTTACAGACTAAAAATGCGCCCGCTGAGGAAAAAGTCCATGTGCGGTTGGTGCCCTTTGAGGTCGCCGCGCCCTAACCGGGTCTCAAGTTCAAAGCCTGCAGACAAAAGAACCGCCGCATTTTGAAATATGCGGCGGTTCTATGTTCAGGTTGTTCAAAGTACCTTAGTCAGAGCCAAGATTTAGTTTTGGTAGCGCCAAACCAGCATCGCTGGATGTCTGGATCGGTGCGGCTTCGCTTTGCGCTGTAACCTGTGTCGCCGAAATAGCATGGCGGATAATATTGTTGCGTTGAACAGTCTTGCCGGGCAAGAACGCGGGCTCGGCACCCTGATCCATCGAGACGAGGGCCGCGTTATACCAATTTGTCGAAGCAACCGTGGCGCGATTCACGCCAAATCCCTGACGCAGATGGTGGCCCATAATTTCCGAATAAGGCATTTCACCGGCGGCGAGCATCAGCAGCGCTCCGCCCAATGCGATTTCTGCATTGTCCTGCCGATAGCCAACGCCCAGGCAAATCTTACCGTATCCGATACTGGTTCCTGTATCGCCCTGAAACAGCTGATCGCTGATCTCTTGCGCATTGGCTGCAACAACTTTGAGGTCTTGGTTTGCAAGCGCAAAACGCGCTGGCGCCATTTTGTCAGCAATAGCTGTGCAGTTTCCGACAATCTGTTCTTCGCTAACGCGCGCATTGGCCACCATCGACTGGCTTTCGGTCATTGCATAACTCCGCGCCTCGCAGAATTGTTCATCCAGCGCTTGTTCCGGGTCTGAAATACTACCTGCAAGCTGCAGCCCCTGGTTGGCCTGCGTCAGACCGGAAACCAGTTCGCAATGGGTGGCCATGGAATTTGAGGTCTGACCAAGCGTCAGATCAAGAGGCGCGATGGCGCCGCCATTATCAGGCGTTATCGGCGTCAACTTTTGTGGCTGGTTGTTATTGCCATAGTTTTGGCCATTGTTGCCCTGGTTACTATTTTGGGCAGCATATTGGCCTTGGTTCTGATTGCCATAGGTGCGGTCGGCATAGCCCGGATCGGCAAAAGCCTTTAGCAAACCGCGGGTGCCTTCGTTGGCAACGACCTGCGGATAGGCATTGCCACCCCCCGCATTCAGACGCTGCGCGCCCCCGACCAAAGTTTGGCGCTGATAATCATCAAGATAGCCGGTTCTTGGGTATCCCATATAGGATTGATAGTCCCCAATGGCTGCCTGCGATCTCGGGCCCAGATCGCCATCCACCACGCCGACCGGAAAGTTAAAGGCGTTAAGTGCAGACTGAACTTCGCGGTTTTGCTGGCGTTGGGCATTGTAGGCGGCGTTGTTGGAACTGCCACTGCTTCTGCTACCACCACCTGAATTGTTCTTTTTCTTGTTCTGTTGGGTTATGATTCCAATACCCAAGAGAACAGCTGCTGCCGCGGCCGCCTCTGATGACCCTGCTGATGAAATCGTCGGGGTAAATGCGAGCGATGCACAAACAGCTATACTAATGCTTTTTTTTCTAAGTGTCATAATTTAAATCCCTTACTCTTCCATCTTCTGTTGTCGCAATTTAAGCAGATTTTGCGAACCGGCGCAAAGTTATATGTTGTGATTAAATGGCAATAAATGCCGGGACCACTGTCCAATTCAGAAATAAGATCTATGAGTATTAGCAGAATGACCCGGTTTCGGTTTGAAGGCGGGCCATACTTAAAGAAAGCTAGACAATTGGTCCATACGACGGAATCGCCTGAAAACAACACTGCTCTGACCAAATCCAACTGACTCTGGTTGACGAAGATTTTTATATGCGGTTATCTAATTTCGAAATTTGGGGAAATTGGGGTGCAACAAGTGGGTTTTTCTATATTTTTCGGATGTATATTTTAATAGTCACGTCCGTGGGGATGGTTTTGTAACAGCAATTGGTACTTTGCGTTGGCCACTTTTTGATTTGGTTTAAACGTCTGTTTGAGGATTTGATATGGCCGAGCATTTTTTGACGAAATCGCGACTGGATCCGTCCCGATGCATACGTGTCGGCGGCGATCCTGCAATCGAAAGTCACGCAGCCCTGCAACAGGTCTTGGCCTCAAAGGCGGGCGCCGACACGGCCAAATTATTTGCCGAACCGCTGATCAGCAAAGGCAATGATCAGGCTGCGTCAACGATATCATGGTACAGTGATCGTTTGGGGCAGGGCGTGCCCATGTCAAAACTTGACCCGGCTGCAGAGGCCGAATTCAAGTCGGTTCTTTCGCGCAGGCTTGGCTTGCTCAAGCCGTTGATTGATGATCCGGATGTTGGCCCATTGGTGTCTGCAGCTCTGCACCTTGGATCGACGTCTGATATCTGGTCTCTGGATGGGCAGCCTGTGCTGACAAACTGGGGTTTGCTGCCCGAGGGCGCGGCAACTGATGAAAAAACACGTAGCGAGCATTATCAACGCATATTGGGTCGGTTCCTTCCGCTGGCTTCGGCCCCACCGATAAGTGACGCGGAACGGACGCAATGGCGCGAAATGCGGCAAAGCGAAGACGCTGCCCGAAAAGATAGTGAGATTGCTGCACCTGTGGCCGGCGCAGCCGCCGGAACCGCAGCAATTGCGGCCACCACCGCAGCCGCCGGAACCGCAGCAATTGCGGCCACCACTGCAGCCGCTGCGACTTCAGATACTGCTGACACAATTTCACCCCCACCCGAGCGCAAACCAAGAGGCCGGGTGCCGCTGCTTGCCTGGGTGCCGCTGCTTTTGTTGTTGCTGCTTTTCGGGGGTGTTTTGGCGTGGTTGCTGGTTCCCGGCAATCGGATATTTGCACAAGATGGCGTTGAACCGGCAATAACCGATGAAGCAGG
>JAHRVZ010000200.1 GCA_019090405.1 Paracoccaceae bacterium | reverse complement strand
ATGCCATGCAGGCGCTCTCCCAGCTGAGCTAAGGCCCCAAAACCGTGCGCATCTACTAGGCGCTCCACCGGGCAGGATCAAGCGAAAATTCTTGCCCGACGGAAATTGGTTTTAGGAATCGTCGTCTTCGGATGCGACATCGGCAATCTCGTCAAGCGAGACTGTATCGCTATCGTCATCATCGTCCAGAACATCATCCCCCAGATCGACATCTGTCGAATCATCGTCGTCCGCAAGAACGACGTCTTCAGACGCTTCGGCCTCTTGTTTGGCTTTCAACGTTACCGCGTCTTCAGCATCCGCCGCGATCACGCGGTTCTTGCCGTTTTCCACTTCGACGACCTCGCCCGTATAGGGGCTGACGATCGGGTTCTTGTTCAGGTCGTAAAACCGTTTGCCAGAGGTTGGGCACAGGCGTTTGGTGCCCCATTCTTCTTTGGGCATTCGTAATCCCCTTAATTATCTGATGAGTCGTATCGACGATTCCGGTCAAGTGACATAAGGCTTAGGGACTGTCAAAGCCTTTAGCACATGAAAGGGTAGCAATGGCCGAACATCGACTACCCGGTTCCCCCCCCATAGCCCTGCTTTTGCGTCGCTCAGCGCGGGCAAAACGCATCAGTCTGCGCATATCGCAATTGGACGGTCGGGTGACCCTTACCATGCCAAACAGCGTGCCCGAGACCGAGGCTTTGGACTTTGCCCAAAGCAAAGAACGCTGGATTCGAGGGCATTTAGCCGATCGGCCCGAGGATGCGGCGGTGACATTTGGTCAGACTATTTCCATCGAAGGCCGCGACCGTCGCATAGTCGAGACATCGGGTCGGCGGGTTTTGTTGCGTGAGGACGAGGTCGCAGTCCCGACAGGGCGTGAGGCAAAACGACTGCAATCATGGCTGCGAACATATGCGCGCAATCAGGTCGCTGAGGCGTCAGATTTCTATGCGGCGGCTTTGGGGCGCGATTACACGCGAATCACCTTACGCGACACGCGGTCCCGCTGGGGGTCATGTTCTGCCCAAGGTGCGCTGATGTATTCCTGGCGACTTATCCTCGCCCCGCCTGAAGTGCTGCGTTACGTGGCCGCTCATGAGGTGGCGCATTTGGCCGAAATGAACCATTCAAGTGCGTTTTGGGATGTGGTTGAACGAATTCATGGCCCCTATCGCGTGCCCCGCAAATGGTTGCGTGACAATGGCGCTGACCTGCACCGCTATCGGTTCTAGTTGACCTGTGTTGCAAATGTGATCACAAGGGCGATATGCTGATTTCCCGCCACCCCGAGGCCACACCTTCCGCGCATGACCGTGTTTACCGCGCCTTGCGCACCCGCATCATGCACGGAGACATCGCACCCGGACATGCGCTGACATTGCGGGGCATCGGCAAGGAATATGGGGTGTCGATGACTCCGGCACGCGAATCTGTGCGTCGTCTGGTGGCCGAAGGAGCGTTGTTCCAGTCCAGCTCAGGCCGGGTTTCGACACCGGAACTCAGCAACGAACGGATCGAAGAACTGGCAGTTTTGCGCAGCCTGATCGAGGTTGAATTGGCCAGCCGCGCCCTTCCACGGGCCCATATGGCGCTGATTGACCGATTGCAGACAATAAACGCGACGATTGCAGAAAAAATCACCAATCAGGATGCGGTTGGCTATATCCGCACCAATCTGGATTTTCACCGTACCCTGTATTTGCGTGCTCAGGCACCTGCGATGCTGGCGATGGCAGAAACAGTCTGGTTGCAAATGGGGCCAACCATGCGCGCACTTTATGGTCGTTTGCGCCGGACCGAACCGCCGCATTTCCATCGTCTGTTGATTGCCGCGCTGAAAGCAGGGGATGAACCGGGACTGCGATTGGCTGTGCGCTCGGACGTGACACAAGGGCTGCGGATGTTGACGAGCTAACTCAGATAACAATTGCACCATCCATGTATTGCACCATAACTTGTCAGCAGAAATACCAACGAATTTAGGGAGAAGATAACATGACTGACTTTACACGCCGCGGCGCGCTTGGCCTTATTGGGGGTGCAGCTACGCTGCCTTTGCTTTCTAGTCCGGCTTTTGCCAATACTAAAATGACGGTTGGTGCCTTGCGTTTTACCAGTCACGCCGCCAGCTTTGTCGCCTTTGAGCGCGGCTATTTCGCCGATGAAGGTCTGGATGTAGAATTCAAGTTCTTTCAGGCGGCGCAACCGATGGCGGTGGCCATTGCATCCGGTGATGCAGATTATGCAGTAACGGCGATTTCCGGCGGTCTAATTAGTCTGGCCCAAAAAGGCGCAACCAAGGTCATCGGCGGCGCGCTTAGCGAAGAGCCGGGGATCGAAGGGCAGTTGATTCTGGCATCTAACGCCGCGCATGAGGCTGGATTGACCAGTGCTGCGCACTTGGATGGCAAAAGCTTTGGCATCACACAGGCCGGTTCGTCGTTCCACTATATGGGGTCAAGAATTAGTCAGGCCGAGGGCGCGACTGTCAGCTTTAAGCCGTTGCAAAAAGTTGGCGCGGTTATCGGAGCGCTGAAATCCGGACAGATAGATGCGTGGTCGATTGTGCCCCATATTGGCCGCGCTCTTGCTGGTGGCGGTGCGGCCAAGATCATTGGCAATGTCGCCAACTACATTCCGAACTATCAGGTGACTACAGTGTTCACCTCGGCCAACAACGCAGCAAACGAGCGGGCCAAAAGCGAGGCGTTCTTGCGCGCATTCTCACGCGGGGCAGATGATTTCAATGCCGCTTTGGTGGATAAAACTGCAGGTGATGAGGCAGCCGAAGAAATGGTCAAACTGATCCACCTTTATGTCTATGCGGATCGCCCGTATGAAAAGGCGCGTGGCTCTATCATCAATGGAGCGATGCGGATCAACAAAGATGCGGGGCTGAATATGGATTCGGTTAACGATCAGTTGGACTGGTTCAAATCTGAAAAGCTGATCAAAGATAACATCACCTCGGAAATGCTGGTGGATTCGTCCTACGCTCCGATGATCTAAAGGACTGGGCGGGCGAATGGCCCGCCCGACCACTTTATGGACCTGACCCTGAACCACGTATCGCACCGGTATTCGGATATGCCGGTGGTGGATGATATTTCGCTACATATTCCTGCGGGTGAAATCCTGTGTGTAATTGGGCCTTCAGGCTGCGGGAAATCGACGTTATTGCGTTTGATTGGCGGGTTGGAACAACCCACCTCAGGCGAGATATTGCAGATCGGGGAACCGCCCGTTGGCTGCCTGAACCCGCTGACATATGTGTTTCAGGACTTTGCTTTGTTGCCGTGGCGCACTGTGCGCGCAAATGTGTCGCTGGTGCTTGAGGATCACGGGATCAGGCGGGCTGAACGCAACCGTATTATTGATGATGTGCTGGCCCGAACCCGGTTGTCGGATTTTGGAGATGCGCTGCCAAAACAACTGTCCGGGGGAATGAAACAACGGGTGGCCATTGCGCGTGCACTGGCCGTTAATCCGGCGGTGATGTTGCTTGATGAACCGCTGTCGGCACTTGATGCACAGACCCGTGAATTGCTGATGGAGGATCTGGTGGGCCTGTGGGAACGCCAGAAATTCACCGGCGTTTATGTGACCCATAATCTGGCCGAGGCTGTACGATTGGGCCACCGAATTGCGGTTCTGTCACGTCGACCGGGCCGCGTGCGGGAATTGATCAAGATCGACATACCGCTGAAAGACCGACACATGGCGCATCCAGAGCTTGAGGCAATACAAACCCGGCTGTGGGATTTGATGCGCGAAGAGGCGACCGCAGCAGATCGTGAATTGCAACATGTCTGAAGAAACACGCAACGTCCCCTACCGCGGCGGCGGGTTTAGCCCGGTTGCCAAACGTGGCGCCGGGTTTGTGGTGTTTGTGGTGCTTGTCGCTTTGGCCGAGTGGGGCACGCGGGCCGGTTGGATTAGTAACCTGACGTTACCGCGCCCTTCAGATGTTGGCGCAACATTGGTTGAGTTGTGGCAATCTGGCTTACTATGGACCCATATCGTGCCGTCGCTGACCCGACTGGTTGTTGGCAGTGCCATGGGTATTTCTGCGGGTATCTGCATTGGCGTGATGATCGGGCTGTTCAGCTATGTGCGGGCTGGGTTGATTCCGTTGGTCGCGGCGATTTTTCCGATCCCCAAAATTGCCCTGCTGCCCCTGTTCGTGATCTGGTTTGGCATTGATGAGGGGTCAAAATACGCTTTGATTGCATTGGGAACATTTACCCCAACAATCGTTGCTACCTACGGGGCCGTGGACAATGTGGACCGAACGCTTGTGCGCATGGGTCAAAGTTTTGGGCTAAGTTGGTCCAGCATCGTGCGCAAAATCATTCTACCCGGCGCGCTGCCGGGCATTTTGTCGGGACTGCGGGTGTCGATAGCAATTGGGATTATCCTGCTGGTGGCGGCAGAGATGCTTGGCGCGGAATACGGGATTGGAGCCTATATTCTGCAGGCCGGATCCCTTTACGATCTTGAACGGTTGTTTGCAGGGGTGTTGATCCTGTCGGTGCTGGGGGTGGTGACTAGCTGGGCCATTGGTCAGCTGGAAAAACGCCTGCTACGCTGGCGCAACTGACCGGGCAGAATTTGAATCGTATCAGGCCGCCAGCCCTTTGGACCCCATATTCAGAAACTTGGTGCGTCGGTCCTGAAGCAACGTGGCGCCGTCCTTGCTGTCCAGGTTTTTAAGCATCGCGGTTATTGCTTTGCCAACAGCCTTGATTGTGGCGGCTTTGTCGCGATGTGCGCCGCCGTTTGGTTCTGATATTATCCGGTCAATCACACCCAGCTTCAGCAAATCCTGCGCGGTCATGCGCATTGCCTCTGCCGCCTCGCGCATTTTTTCCGAGTCTTTCCACAGAATTGACGCGCAGCCTTCTGGTGTGATCACCGAATAGATCGAATGTTCAAGCATCGCCACCCGGTTGGCCGTCGCCAAGGCAACCGCCCCACCAGACCCGCCTTCGCCAATGATAACGCTGACAATTGGAACACTTGTCTGCAGGCTAATTTCAGTTGTGCGGGCAATCGCCTCGGATTGACCGCGTTCTTCTGCGCCTTTGCCCGGATAGGCGCCGGGTGTGTCGACAAGCATCACCAATGGTAGGTTGAACCGGTCTGCCAAACTGATCAGACGAATTGCTTTGCGATAGCCTTCGGGGCGCGCCATGCCAAAGTTATGTTCAATCCGGGACTTGGTGTCGCTGCCTTTTTCCTGACCAATCACAACGACCGGCCGATCATTGTAGCGTGCCAACCCGCCCATGATCGCATGGTCATCCGCGAAATTCCGATCGCCGGAAAGTGGCATATATTCATCAAACAACGTCTCGATATAGTCCCGGCAATGGGGACGCTCTGCGTGACGGGCGACTTGACATTTCTGCCATGGAGAGAGCTTGGAATACAGATCACGAAGCAATGCGTCAGCCTTGGTGTCCAATGCCGTTGCTTCTTCTTCCACATTCATATCTTCACTCATACGGGCCAAAGCCCGCAGTTCTTCGGCTTTGCCTTCGATTATGGCCAGCGGTTTTTCAAATTCCAGATATTGGGTCATAGTATCTCTCACAACGGGGTTGAACGATATATGACGCCGGTTGGGTTCAGATGCAACTCAGCAAGATTTGTAATGTGACGCTGTGCGATCACCTGTCCAAGCCAAGTAACAGGATACTGCCTATGCCCGCCTCCTACGAAGACCGTATTCTGCGTGTTCTGAGCTATATTCATGACAATCCGAACGGTGACATGTCGTTGGACCGGTTGGCAGATGTCGCCGCGATGTCACGGTTTCACTGGCACCGGGTATTCCGGGCGATGACCGGTGAAACCTGCGCGCAGGCGGTGCGCCGCGTGCGGATGCACCATGCAGCGGTTTTGTTGGTTCAAAGCGAGCTGGAGATAGAACAAATTGCGCTGGAATGTGGCTATCCGAATGCGGTCAGTTTTGCCCGCACTTTTCAGGATGCCTATGCACAGCGTCCTTTGGCATTCCGAAAATCAGGACGCCTGATGCCGCCCAGATCGCCCAACCACCCCGGAAAGACCAAAATGTACCCGGTAGAGATACGAATTGAACCGCCCCGGAAAATTGCAGCAGTGCCCCACAAGGGGTCATATTCTATGATGGGAAAGAGTTTTGAACAATTCGCCACGATGTGCGAAAGCCGTGGCCTTTGGTCAAATATGGGGCAAATGCTGGCCATTTACCCGGACGACCCGGATGTCACGCCCGAGAAAGACCTGATT
The DNA here is from genome assembly GCA_019090405.1 of Paracoccaceae bacterium. Lineage (GTDB taxonomy): Bacteria > Pseudomonadota > Alphaproteobacteria > Rhodobacterales > Rhodobacteraceae > NORP181. Next base: position 1,322 of record JAHRVZ010000200.1, on the reverse strand, counting down.
AGCTTTGCAGGCGCAGAATGGAGCGGTGATGAAATACCCGAAGGTCTGCATGAGAAAGTGCTGAAAGGGGGTAAAACTGCCGTTCTGACGTATAAGGGAGCCTATCCCAGGATCAGTGATGCCTACCAGTACCTGTTCGGTGACTGGTTGCCGAATTCACAAGAAGAGCCAGAAGATGGTCCGCGTTTTGAAATCCATCTGAACAGTCCGCGACAGGTCGCACCTGACGCGTTGCTGAGCGAAATATACTTGCCGTTGAAATAGGATACTGAAATGGAAAAACTGGATTACAAGAAACGGGACAAGGTGTTCTATTCCGGCAAACAAGGCCGCTGGGATCGACTAACCATTCCGTCAATGACCTATCTGATGATTGATGGACAGGGGGATCCAGATGCGCCGGGCTATGCCCGTGCCATATCAGCACTTTATCCGTTGGCGTATGGCGTCAAAGGCGTTTTTAAGGCCAAAGGTGCGGATTTTGTCGTGCCACCGCTTGAAGCAGTCTGGAGCGCAGATGATCCATCCGCATTTGTCACGGGTGATCGGGCCGCGTGGAAGTGGACTGCGATGATCCGCGTCCCAGATGCGGCTGATGAAAACGCATTTGAAATGGTACGCGCGACGGCATTGGGTAAACTTGCCCGCAAAGCAGATGCGCCAACGGACGCCGAAACCATGTTGTCGGTTCGTCTGGATGTTCTGAACGAAGGTGACAGCCTGCAAACATTACATGTTGGTCCCTACTCAGATGAAGGCCCGGTTTTGGCGCATCTGCACGATACTGTGATGCCTGATCTGGGCCTCACTTTTGCCAGCGCGCACCATGAGATATATCTGGGTGACCCCAGACGTGTGGCTCCTGAAAGGCTGCGCACAATTCTGCGCCAGCCGGTACAACCGATTACCAGTCGCTAGCGTTGAACACAAAGACGACGGGTCAGCGGAAAATTTCAAATTTTCCGGCCCGTTTTCTTTGAAAGAAAACGGCTACCCTAACAATTGGTGCGATACCGGTATTAGTCTCTACCGGGCATATCGTCCCGTGGTGGCGCGGCATTCCAATTGTCGATCAAGTCGATCGCCTCTTGTGCAGTATCGACAAAGCGAAACAGGTCGAGATCCTGTTCGGAAATGGTGCCAGCATCTGCCAGCGCCTCCCAATTCACAACTTTCTCCCAGAACTCCCGCCCGAACAGCAGGAATGGAATGCGCTCCATCCGGCCGGTTTGGATCAGGGTCAGGGTTTCAAACATCTCGTCCATCGTGCCAAAGCCGCCGGGGAACACGCAAATCGCCTGCGCCCGCATCAGGAAATGCAT
>JAHRVZ010000199.1 GCA_019090405.1 Paracoccaceae bacterium | reverse complement strand
GTTCAACGGTGTCGTCCAGATTTCGAAACTCGCGTTTGTCCCAGACTTTGGCGGCGCGCTGGTTGCGGCTTTCTTTTTGGCCGATGCGCACACCTTCGGGGTTGTAGCCGTAGGCGCCAAAGGGCGATGTGCCCGCTGTTCCGATCCATTTGCTGCCACCCTGATGGCGTTTTTCCTGTTCTTTCAGCCGCTTGCGCAGGGTTTCCATCAGTTTCTCAAAACCACCCAGCGCATCTATTTCAGCCTTTTCGGCGTCGCTCAGGTGTTTTTCGGCCATTTTCTTGAGCCAATCGGCCGGGATGTCGACCGCGTTCAAAACCTGCTCATCCGTGATCTCTTCCAGACCTTTGAACGAGGCTCCAAAGGCGCGGTCGAATTTGTCTATGTTGCGTTCATCTTTGACCATTGCCGCGCGCGCCAGATAATAGAACGCTTCGATGTCATAGGTCGCAAGACCCTTTTTCATGGCTTCCAGAAAGGTGAGATATTCGCGCAAGCTAACCGGAATGCCGGCTTCGCGTAGATTTTCAAAAAAGGGTGTGAACATTGCCTAAACCATGAATCGACTGATGACGATCGTAATTACCAGCCCTAACAGGGCAAGGGCAATCCCGTATCCGGCAGCATATTGCGCCATGTCAAGCCGCCCGCCGCCGTTCTTCTTAGCTGTGTAGGCTCCGATCAAGATGCCCAACACCATGCCGCCAATTACGATCATCTGTTGATCCTTATTTGCCTTTTTGCCGCTTCAGACCCCTTAGGGGTTAAGAGCCGCGATTTCCTGCATCTTGGCCTTTACTGACCAGTCCGAGCCAAAGCCGTATCTTGCCCATCCAAGACTGTCCAGTCTGACGGCGCGTGCCTTGTCGGTCTGACCAACAAGGTCATAGGCTTCGGCCTGAAGCAACATCAGTGAGGCCAGCAGCGATGCGTTCTCAGCCCGCTGCGCGACGGGCAGGGCAGGCGCGATCTGCCTTAGCGCCTTGGCACCGTCGCCTGTGGCAATGGCAAACGCCGAGGTTTGGGTGATGATATAGGCGCGGTGCAATTGAGTGCCGGGTGTCCGGTCCAGATAATATAGCGCGGTTTCGTAATGCTGTTGTGCCAAAAGGGGGTCATAGACCTGTGTCATCCGGCCTAGCATATAGTGGCTGAATGAGCGGCGATGGTCCTGCCAGCCCTGATCGGTTGCAATGCGTACGGCGTCGTTGGCAGCATTGCGCCGCGCAGTGGCGTTTGCGCCGGGGCCAAGAGCGGTTTGCACGTCTTTGACCCAGGCGCGTGGTGTTGGCAAAATTTGACGCGCAGGTACCGAAACACCAGCCGGATTCAGCCGTGCCAGCAGATTTGGCAATTGCGCTTTGACCTGATCGCGGGTCATGCCGCTGTGCAATTCCGGCGCATAGGTGGCGCGCAGGATCAGCATGTCAAAACCGGTCAGCACCGTATGCACATTGTCGTCGTTAAAAACGGAATCAGACAGGTGGTACAAGTCGTTCAATGGGCCAATCGCCTGCGCCAATTCTTCGTGCAGACAATCGCGCACTTCCTGAGGAGCGGCGTCATAGGGGATAAAAATGCCGAGCCGGGTACGATCCGTCATCACGGACCAGTTGGTCTTGGACTTGCGCCGCTCGCGACGGAATTCGGCAAGGCTTGAGACATTCGGGACGACGAAACACGCAGCCTGCGGCAGGGCGCGGCGGATATCGGCGCGGCTGACGGATTCAATCGTGATATTGGCGTCACCTTCGCTGATTTGCCGAATATTGATGCCGGCCTCATCGCGCAGACGGTTCAGCAACTGGCGCAGATCAGCGCCAAGGTTGGACGACGGTTTGCCAGTGACTTTGACGGTGATCGGGGTCTCAAAGCGGGTAAGAACCGGCAGTTCCCGACCGCTTTCCAGTTGGAAATGCAGCGAAACAAAGTCATTGGCGATATTGGCGTTCGATTGGATCGGAGCCGTCGGATAGGACACTCCGAACATTTTCATCGGTGGCAAAGAACTGTCGGAAATTTGCGCCCTTGTGGTGGTTTCCTCAAGAGGAACCGACGCGCAGCCGCCCAAAAGCGTTGCCAATATAAGCAGGCCACGGCGCATCATGGGCGTTGATACTTAATAAAAGGTGTCACATTGGCGACCCGATCATAAAGTTTGCGCGCGGTTTCGTTGAAATCCTGCGTCAGCCAATAAACCGTCGGCGTGCCATTGGAGTCTGCTGCGGCATATACCGCCTCGATCAGGGCGCGACCGACCCCTGTGCCACGGGTTTCTGGGCGCGCATACAAGTCCTGCAAGTAACAGACATTTTCGACTTTCCACGCATGGCGGTGAAACAGATAATGGGTCAGCCCAATAAGCCGCCCGTCCAGTTCCGCAACCAGCGCGCAGAAATCCTGTGGATCATCGCCCAACAGACGGCTGAACGTCGTATCGTAAATTCCCGGCTCAACCGAGGTTTCATAATACGTCAGATAGCCTGTCCACAACTCGGCCCATTGGGTCCGGTCATCGACACGCAACGGGCGCACGGAAAATGGTAGATCATTCGACATAGGAACCACGGTGGCAGACAAAGGCGTTGCTCTCAAGCTTTAACGAAAACCTGTTAAGAAAGGTGGGCATTTCCATCAAAACCGTGGCTGCAATACATAAAATTTGCGCCACAATGGTGAATTTGCACGATCCGGACCATGTTTTTGCAAGAAAGTTTTTGCAAGAAAACAGCAGTCCGGCTGTGCGAAATATGCCTTATTTCTGACCTCGGGCCATAAACGCCAATTTTTCAAACAGGTGCACATCCTGTTCGTTCTTCAGCAATGCGCCATGCAGTTTGGGCAAAGCGTTGGCTCCGTCGCGTTTCAGGTCGTCGGCGCTCAGATCTTCGGCCAAAAGCAGTTTAAGCCAATCCAGCACTTCGGACGTCGATGGCTTTTTCTTCAGGCCAGCAGTTTCGCGGATTTCATAGAACTGGGTAAGGGCCGTTGTCAACAAGGCCTCTTTGATCCCCGGATGATGGACATCGACAATCTGGCGCAAGGTCGCTTCGTTTGGGAATTGGATATAGTGAAAGAAACAGCGGCGCAGAAACGCATCCGGCAATTCTTTTTCATTGTTCGAGGTGATTATGATCACTGGCCGATGCTTGGCTGTGATGGTTTCTCCGGTTTCGTAGACGAAAAACTCCATTTTATCAAGCTCTTGAAGTAGATCATTTGGAAACTCGATATCGGCTTTGTCGATTTCGTCAATCAACAGAACCACACGTTCGTCAGCGGCAAATGCCTGCCAAAGCTTGCCCTGTTTGATATAGTTGGCCACATCATGCACGCGCTCTTCGCCTAGCTGACTGTCACGCAGACGGGAAACCGCATCGTATTCATACAACCCTTGTTGCGCGCGGGTGGTGGATTTGATGTTCCACTCGATCATTTTCAAACCCAATGCGTCAGCCACCTGTCGCGCCAGTTCGGTTTTCCCGGTGCCCGGTTCGCCCTTGACCAGCAATGGGCGCTCAAGTGTGACGGCTGCATTTACTGCAATTGTCAGGTCATCTGTTGCGATATATTCTTTGGTGCCTTGAAATTTCATGTTGTCCCAACCTTTTGCTGCAAAGCAGTCGTATGATTTGTCTTCGCGGCTTTTAACCCGACCTGACGACTATTGTGTAGTGACAATCTGATTTTGGTCGGATAGACGCTGCGGCATAGGATGCCGGATGTCCGGAAATTATAAGTGCCGGACATTTAGGCCCATACTGAGGGAGCCAAAATGAAGCAGGAAACTTTTCTGCCGGAGGACTACCGACCGGCTGAAGATGAACCCTTTATGAACGACATGCAGCTTGAGT
>JAHRVZ010000198.1 GCA_019090405.1 Paracoccaceae bacterium | reverse complement strand
GCCAGGCCATCATTGCGCAGAATGTCGCAAATGCAGACACGCCCGGATATCAGGCGCGCGATTTGATATCTTTTGTCGACAGTTTTCAGCAACAAAACGGTCGGAATTTCATGCAGGTAAGCCGGGCTGGCCATCTGAGCACAGGTTCAGTTGTCGGTCGTGATTTGAACGATTCCAAAATGAACTTGGAAAGCGACCCGAACGACAATTCTGTGTCAATCGAACAGGAAATGCTCAGGGCCGCCGACGCAAAACGTCAACACGATCGTGCAATCGCTATCTATAAATCATCGCTGAAAATTATTCGCACCAGCCTTGGTCGCGCATAGGGAGTGGTGGAATGAGTGATTTTTCCAAAGCTTTGCAAGTATCGGCCAGCGCTTTAAAGGCGCAGTCGACCCGGCTTCGTCATGTTTCCGAGAATATTTCGAATTCTGATACGCCTGGTTATCGACGCAAACTGGTTTCATTTGAGGCGACACGTGGCCCCGGTGATGACCTTTCATTGGTAAACACTGGTCGCGTAAAATTGGACCAAACCGAGTTGAAGCAGGTATTTGATCCCTCTCATCCTTTGTCTGATGAAAATGGATATTTCGAAGGATCAAATGTCGATTTGATGATCGAAATTGCAGATGCGCGCGAAGCACAGCGCAGTTACGAGGCAAATCTTAAAATGTTTGACCAGTCCCAGCAAATGTCTGCTGGGCTGATGGATTTATTACGCAAATAAAGGAGCTCCAGAATGGACGTTCAAAGTGTTACCGCCGCCCTGAAATATGCCAACGCCAGACCCGCGACCGAGGCAATACCTCAAACAGACGAGGCAGCGGCCGGAATAAAATCGGCGGCGATGGATTTTGCAGAAACGATGCAGCAAGGGGAATCCGCGGCACTTTCAGCAATGAGTAGTGACGCTGATCCGCATGCATTGGTTTTGGCCTTGGCGCAAACCGAATTGGCTGTCGAGACTGCGGTAACAGTGCGCAACAAAGTGGTCGAGGCCTATCAGGAAATTCTGCGGATGCCGGTGTAACATGCTGACAGAAGGAATATTTTTTGACACGTTGCGCGCTGGTCTTTGGGTCGCAGTGATCATATCCGTGCCGATATTGTCGGTGGCATTGATCACGGGTCTGGTGATCGGCCTGTTTCAAGCGCTGACATCAATCCAGGAAATGACACTGACATTTGTACCCAAACTAGCGGCAATCGTAATCGTTTTCTGGGTATCGATGGGGTTTATGACTCAAACGCTGGTCACGTTTTTTCACAGCCAAATATTACCGTTAATCGAGGGGGCATCCTAATGGGATCCGCTGGATATCCAATATTAAGCCGTCAAACGGGTCTTATGCGTGAAATGCAGATTGTTGCGAATAATATCGCCAATGCTGCAACCACCGGCTATCGGCAAGAAGGGGTGGTTTTTTCTGAATTTGTCGCGTCTTCACCTGGTCAATCTTCGGTGTCGATGGGGCGAGCGCAGATACAAAATACGTCGTTGGGCCAAGGGGCATTAACCCAAACCAACAGCGATCTTGACCTTGCAATCGAAGGTGATGGATTTTTCATGGTTGAAACGCCATCGGGAAATCGACTGACCAGAGCGGGCAGCTTTGCACCAAATGCTGTTGGTGACTTGGTGAATATGTCGGGGTTTCGCGTACTGGATGCTGGCGGAGCGCCTGTCTTTGTTCCAACCGGAGTCGGTGGTGTTGAGATTGCTAGTGACGGCACGGTAAGTGCGCAAGGTCAGCCAGTTGGGCAAATAGGTCTTTTTCAACCCGAAGAAACCACCCGCTTAATCCGCGAAGACGGTGTTTTGTTTCTCGCCGAAGGCCCGGTCGGTCCGGCGGATACTGCTCAGATATTGCAAGGTTTTTTAGAGTCGTCGAACGTTAATCCCATTGGGCAAGTTGCCCGGATGATTGAAATTCAGCGTGCCTATGAGATGGGCCAGAGTTTTCTTGAAGCTGAAGATGAACGTATCCGAAACTCAGTCAAATCGCTGATGCGCTGATCAATAATAAAGGAGATATAACATGAGAGCCCTAAAAATCGCAGCTACCGGAATGAGCGCGCAACAAATGCGTGTTGAGACAATCGCCAACAACCTCGCCAATATGAACACCACCGGATACAACGCCCGCCGGGCCGAGTTTTCGGATTTACATTATCAGCAAATGTCGCGCGCTGGGACAATCAATGCGTCAGATGGAACGGTGTTGCCGACGGGTGTTCAGCTGGGGCTAGGTGTACGGCCTGCGGCAATTACAGTTCATCTTGAACAAGGAGCATTGGCCGCCACCGGCAGCGATCTGGATGTCGCGATTGAAGGCAGTGGATTTCTTGAAGTGACGCTGCCGTCTGGTGCATCGGCATATACGCGCGACGGCAGTTTGAAACGGTCCGCCGAGGGTCTGATTGTTACGTCTGATGGTCATGCAGTCGCCCCTGAAATAACAATTCCATCTGATGCGCTTAGTATTTCGATCAATGGTGCGGGCGAGGTTTACGCCTATTTCGAAGAGGCTGCCGAGGCCGAGTTACTTGGGCAATTTACGATGGCTGGGTTTGCGAACGCAAAGGGTCTCGAAGCGTTGGGCAGCAATCTGTTCAAGGAAACCGAAGCGTCCGGAGAAGCGGTTTTATCTACACCCGGTGAAGACGGGCTGGGCACATTGCGGCAAGGCTATCTTGAAAGCAGCTCGGTTGATGCGGTGCGTGAAGTGACCGAGCTGATCGAGGCCCAGCGCGGATATGAAATGAACGCCAAAGTCATATCAGCTGCCGATCAAATGATGGGCGCAACCACGCAGGTGCGATAATGCGTTGGTTTTATGTGATAGTTTATTGCAGTTTTGGGTTCTCAGCGGCTGCCGAAATGTTAGTGCCGGTGCGCACGATCCGTGCAAAGGAAATAGTTGGCGCAAACGATGTCATCTGGAAGTCGGCAAATTTGGACGGGGCAATTTCGGATCTCACCGAAATCGTAGGTCAAGAAGCGCGCATCGCACTATATCCGGGTCGACCAATCCGCAAGGGTGACATTGGGCCTCCGGCAATAGTCGACCGCAATGATTTTGTTGTTTTAGTTTTCTCCAAGGGCAGATTGCAAATCAAGGCAGATGGCCGGTCTCTGGGTCGCGGCTCTGTTGGTGAGATAATCCGCGTCATGAATATCGCGTCCCGCACCACAATTTCGGGGCGCATCCAATCTGATGGTTCAATCGAGGTCCAACAATGATTAAGCAAACTGCCGGAATAACCATAACTTTGCTTTCAGTGTTCGCATTGAGTGCATGTTCACGTGTTGACCATTTTGGCCGACCTCCATCATTTACATCAAGCACTGAAACCCCTGAACACGTGGCTATGCTTTGGCCAGGTTTGCCGTTGACGGCCGTTGCACAACGCCCAGTGGATAGCGCTTCGTTGTGGAGCGGCGGGCAGCATTCGCTGTTGGGGGACAGGCGCGCGATCAAAAAAGGTGACATTTTGACCGTTGTTATTGAGATCGATGAAAAAGCCGAGATTTCAAATGATACTTCACGAGAGCGTTCCGGGTCAGAAAAAATGGGGATTACCCAACTATTGGGCTTGGCTCAAAAAGGCGATGCCTATTTGCCAGAAGGTGCAACGATGGCAGACGCCGTGGACTTGGATTCTGACAGTTCGAGCAGTGGCAAAGGGGCTGTCAAACGAAAAGAGAAGCTCACTCTTCGAATTGCTGCGACTATCGTGGATGTGCTTCCTAATGGCGTATTATCAATCATTGGATCACAAGAACTTCGAGTGAATTTCGAATTGCGTGAACTGTCGGTCGCTGGCTATGTCCGCCCGCAAGATATCTCGCGGCTTAACGAGATTACGTATGACAAAATTGCCTCGGCCCGCGTGTCATATGGGGGGCGTGGACACATAACAGATGCCCAGCAACCGCGGTATGGCCAGCAAATATTGGACGCAATTTTACCGTTCTGAGGACTTAGATGCTAAAGAAAATCATACCAGTTTTGTTTCTGTTGGTCGGTATTGGCGCAGGTGTTGGTGCCGGAATCTTTCTGGGTGTTGATCCGACTGATAACAGTGACGAGCAAACAGAACATGTTCCGACTGATAGTCACGAAACGCCTGCGGGCGAACCAGAATATGTCAAACTAAACAATCAATTTGTGGTGCCCGTCGTTAGCGGAGACCAGGTTTCAGCGCTTGTGGTTATGACCCTTAGTCTTGAAACTGTACCCGGCATGACCGAAACAATTTATTCCCGCGAACCAAAACTGCGGGATGCGTTTTTACAGGTCATGTTCGACCATGCCAATATGGGGGGTTTTGATGGTTCATTTACCAGTTCTAATACTCTGGACACCTTGCGAACGGCTCTACGTGAGGTGGCTCAACTGGAATTTGGCAATGACATTTCTAACGTCCTGATTGTTGGGATCGCCCGACAAGACGTCTGAATTTAGCAAAAATACGCAAGACGCTCGGCCCGCTGTCGGGCGACCCTTTTGCGTCGTTCATCATGAGCAGCCTCCATAACGCGCTTTACGGCTTCTTTTCGGCCAAACGCTCTGCGGATATGAGCCATAGCCTCAATTTTTTGGGCCATTATCTGGGCAAGTTCTATATTTAACTGGCGCCGTGTTTTTGAAACCCAAGCTTGCCATAGAATGTCGGCCCCAATTGTATTCATAGAAAGGTCCTGTGCCTCGTTGATTTTGCCGGTATTGGACTGCGCCTCAAGCTGAGTCAGAGATTGCCTAAGACTGGACTCTTCCTTCAGCAAGTGTTGAATTGTGCTGAATTCCCGCTGAAACATTGCTTCGGTCACGTCGGACATTTGGGAAAGCGTATCCCGGCTCATCAAACTCCTCCTTTGGCGCGGATGCGCATTTGTTCGGCAAATCGAATGGCGGCGGCTACGGCGCGATACTGATCTTCTGGAATTTCCTGACCTATCGATACAGTAGAATAAAGCGCGCGCGCAGTTGGAGGATCATGATGAATCGGTACCCCGGATTCATGCGCAGTTTTTCTTATGGCCGCCGCAATTTCATCGACACCTTTTGCCAAACAAACAGGAGCATCACCTGCTGCGCGACTCCAGCCTAAAGCGATTGCATAGTGGGTTGGGTTGACAACAATCACGTCAGCCTTGGGCACATCAGCCATCATCTGGGACATTGCAATTTGTTGTCCGCGCTGACGCCTTTGCTGTTTCATGTGGGGATCACCCTCGGAATCCTTATTCTCATCCGTAACCTCCTTGCGCGACATCCGGTTTTTACGCAAATATTCGCCATGCTGCCAAATGGCATCAATTGCACCGATTAAGCCCGATACAACCAACACAAAAAACAAAAACTCGACGCATAGGCGGGCGAGCAAAGTCAGCACTAACCCCGGTCCGCTGTGCATGACGGAAATCATGTCGGGGAGCTTTGATCTCAGGAAGAAACCGAGGCAAATAGAATACAGTACCAATTTGACAAAACTCTTTGAAAATTCAAATAATCCTGATCGACCATATTTATTCTTTGCATTTGAAATGATTGAAATGCGCGACAGCTTTGGACGAATTTTGTCAGGAGCGAACACCAGTCCTTTCTGAGCCAGGATAGATAAGACGACGGCGCAGGTGGGCAGTGCAAAAAATGGAGCAATTGCGAGGCTGGTGTTTGATAAAACGCGGCCCATAGGGCGTTGTCCAGAGCCATCAAAGAAGGAATCAGACAATTTTTCGGGATGGTCGAGAAATGACATAAGTTCACTTGCAAAGGTCTCTATCGAGGCGGCTCCGGTTGACATCAAGGCAAGTAAAAGCCCAGCATAACCCGCAAATACAGATAGATCGGTAGAACGGGCGATGTCGCCCTTTTCACGAGATTTCTTAAGTTTTTGCGGCGTTGGTTCAAACGACTTGTCGCTGTCATCTTGCTCTGACGCGCTCATCTGGAGGCACCTGCCGGATTCTGGAAGAATACGCTTAGGGCTTCAATCCAAACGGTCAGCATAAATGGTGTGCTTACGAACAAAAGAAACAAGCCGCCAAACGTAATCAACGGCGCACCAACGAATGCCACCATGAGTTGTGGCATTGCCCGGTTTATGACACCCAATGTCAAATTGTAGACAAGTGATGCAATTACAAATGGTGCTGCCAGCATGAACGCGAGACTAAAGGCATGAGAAATTCGTGAGAGTCCCCAACTCGAAAGCAAACGGCCATCCGGAAAAACACCCGCCGGAAACAACTCATAAGACAGGATCAGCAATTCGGCGGCGCGGATGTGCAATCCGAACATTACGGCCAACGCCAATGCGGCGACAACCAACACATATCCCATTGCGGGAACTGGTTCGGCGGCGGCACCGCCCAATAGCTGCGATAGTGAAGTGGCCTGAGCTGCAATCGAACCGGCTGTTTGCAGTGCCAGGATGAACAATCTGATCGCGATGCCCAGTACCAAACCGATCGTGATTTCTGGTAAAACGAACCCGACAAACTCCAGTGGCCCGCCTGTTAGCGTCAGGAATGGTGCTGCCGGTGCCACGATTGCTGAAAACGCAATGGCCAGAATGAGTTTGACGCGAACAGGCACGGACCGTTCGCCAAACGCTGGAAGCAGTGAAACTAGCGCCGAAACTCGCAAAAACACCAGAAATCCGTGCCTGAAAGCGTCTGAAAGCCAATCCAGAATTTCTGGGGGAAGGCCAATCATGCCGCAACAAGCCCTACCAGTGCGGGCCGCGCATCAATTCCGATTTCTTCGAAAGACAATACCGGATTGGTAATTCCGCGCGCGCGCAAAACTGTGCGAACAAATCTCCGCCTACGTACAGACGTGACAACAGCAGAGTTAATACCCTGTTCTGTCGTTTGCTTAATTCGATCTGATACGCCATCTGCCAGTCGGTTGAATAGATCTGGAGGCAGTGCGATATCCAGCCCGTTTTTAGTTTCAATTTGATAAGTAGCAAAGGTATCTTCCCACTCTGGCGCCAATTGAATCAGCGGGATGCTTCCATCTTCTCGCTTTAATTCAGCAATAAGTTGAAATCCCAGTTTCTGGCGAACATGTTCGCAAATGATCTCAGGTTGGGTTGAAATTATTCGAGCCTCTGAAATTGATTCGAGTATCAAAGGCATGTTTCGGATCGATACGCGCTCTTCCAGTAGTAACCGTAATACTGGGTGCAGCGTATCGATTGGTACTTTGTCGGGAATTAACTCGTCCAACAGTTTGCGATTGGCCTCGGAACGATCCAAATCCGATAGCTGAGTCATTTCTGCCAGTAGTCGGCGCAATGATTTTAGTGTCAGCAAGCGCCCAAAGTTCTGTTTGATTACTTCAAGAAGATGCGTTGCAAGAATTTCCGGTGGCGTTACGATTATGGCCCCGGCAAGAGCAGCCGTTTCCTGATCTTTTTGCGTTATCCAACGCGCAGGCGCGCCATAGACCGGTTCGGCGACATCTTTTCCAGAGGGTAATAGGTGGGACTGATCAGGAGTCAAGGCCAATACCAAATCGGGGTGCAAAATCCCGTGTACTTGTTCCACACCTTGGACGCGAATCAGGTAAGAGCCGGCGGGCAATTCGGGTTGGTCTGTTAACCGGATTTCGGGGAGAACCAGACCAAATGTCGAGGCTACATGAGTTCGCATATTCGCAATACGTGCATCCAGTCCTGTCCCGGGATCCAAAACCATACCAACAAGATCGGGTGAAAATTCAACATGCACGTCGTCAAGGTCCAGTACATCCCCCAACGCCTTACGTGCTGGCTGTTCCTCGCTGTTTGTTTCCGTCTCGGTTTTGTTGAGCAGAGCTTTTTGTTTTCTTTGTATAAAGAACGCTGCAAAACCTAATGCGCCACCGCCAATAATGAATGGCAAAAATGGTAACCCTGGGATCAGCCCAAACAAGATCATCAGTACCGATACTGTTGTCAAAGCGGCCGGAAATTTGCCCAACTGGCTAAATATCGCGACATCCGTTGCTCCGCGATTGCTGCCGCGTGCCAGCAAAAGAGCTGATGCAATTGAAATGATGACTGCTGGGAATTGTGTGACAAGCCCGTCGCCTACGGTCAGTACTGAATATGTTTTGAACGCTGCACCAATTGGCATTTGGTGGACAACGACTCCCATCGCTAACCCCATTCCCAGGTTCAACAACGTAATCAGCAGGCCCGCCACTGCGTCCCCTTTGACGAATTTTGATGCTCCATCCAATGAGCCAAAGAAAGTCGTTTCTTGTTGTTCTTGTTCGCGGCGTCTTTTTGCCTCAGTGTGGTCAATTGCACCGGCAGACATATCGCTGTCGATGGCCAATTGTTTGCCCGGCATCCCGTCGAGCGCAAAACGCGCTCCGACCTCGGCCATTCGTGTGGCGCCTTTGGTGATGACCATAAAGTTTACGATCAGCAATACACCAAAAACCACTAACCCCAAAAATACGCTGCCACCCATTACAAATTGCGCAAATCCTTGAATGACGTCCCCCGCCGCGCCGGGACCGGTATGGCCTTTGCCGATAATTAGCTTGGTGGAAGACACGTTCAGCGAAAGCCGCAACATCAAGGATGCTAATAAAATTGTCGGAAAAGCTGAAAAATCAAGCGGCCGTTCGATGAACAATGTGACCGTAAAAATAAGTAGAGCCAGACCAAATGATGCTACCAGCCCAATGTCCAGGACCCAGGCGGGCATCGGCAAAATCATCATGACGATGACCGCCATCAATGCAAGTGCGAGTAGAATCGTCGGGCTGAATAGAGACCTAATATCAAATGTTGGCATCGGCTAGCTGCCCTGATTTTGCGTGTCGTTTTGGCGGTTGATGCCAACAGAAGCGCTAACATTCGGAAATAGAGACCCAAGTTTTGGAGCACCGCCAGAAACAAGAGGGATCAATGACGCTGTGACCATTCTCAAATCTCCCCGGCGATCAAAAATACCAAGTGGAGGTAAGTTGACAGGTACCGTCTCAGGAGGTTCGTTGCGTATGATCAATCGGATTCTATCAAAGCGAGCAATGTAGGATTCTGCTTTTGAAGGTGTACGTGAATGGAATGCTCCGGCAGCGGCTGACCAACTGCCAAACTCAAAAAAAAGTTGCGTTAGAAACTGGGCCGCATAGTTGGCGTTCAAACGGGGTACAAACATGTCTTCGACGGAATCAAAGTGTTCGCCATGCCATTTATAGTTGATTTGAAAACACCCGATATCAAAACTGATTGCTCCGTTATTAAGGTGATCCAGCGTAAAATTCACCGCCTCATCACGATTTCCAAACCAATATCCGGGGCCCTCCATGTTGACGGTCCATGGCCACGGATAAAGACCATGTTTCCCGTTGCGTCCGGTTTCCGTTCTGGTTAGCGCCAGTAGCACTTCAACGGGAATCCCAAACTCCTGAGATGCAATGCGTGCGGCGGAATCACATAAAGTCGACTCAACGTCATTCTTGTTGGCTTCTACTGGTCCGCAAAGAAACACGGTTATTAGAGCCATTGTGGCCCTGAAAAATCGAGGCATTCTGCCTATCCAATTCTATTTGTTCCTCCGCTAAGATATTTGGATCAAGTTGAAAAATGGTTATCAGTTCTGGCAAATTTTCAATTCTGCTATTGCAGTGGTCCAATTATGTTCAACAGATCTGATATGTCAGATCGGGTGGCCAGACTGCTATTTTCAATTTCCCGCGCATAAGCAAGAGAGCCGCGATCTTCAGGAATGTCGCTGCTGTCTCTTAAGGATTTGGCCAATATGGCTGGTTCTGAAAACGGAGAATCCTTTTGGCGGATGACGGCGTCCCAATCCTCAGCATGCCAAAACGAGCGCCCCGGATCAGTACCGCTCGCTTCTTGCGAAATGCCTGCATTTTCATATTCTCCAATGTCTAAGAACGCCTGGGCGCGAATACCATCTGCCTGCGCGCCACTGGCTCCAAAAAGCTCGACGAGCGCGCGGCGCGGCAGGTTTTCAGTGATTGCGATTTGAGCATTCATCAATCTGCGATCACCGCTTTCCTGTCCCTCTTGTCCTGCCAGAACTATCGATGCCTGTGAAGAAAACCCTTGCTCAATCAAACGGGCTGCCAACAAATTTTGCAACTCAACCGGAAAATTCGATTTTGTTTGCTCAATCTGGAACAGCGTGTAGCGCAAAAATGTGATGTCATCGGCGCGTTTGGTCAAAATGGTTAATATCTGGGTCAGCGTATAGTCTTTACTTGAATTGCTGTCGTCCGAGCTTTGTTCATAATAATTTTTGAATGCTTCGGAAAATCGCCCGGTAATTGCCAAAGATAGAATATGCGCTTGTTGCAGTGCGGGTCCCAGGTCGGACTTTCGGTGTTCTAACTCATAGGCAGCGATCAAATCGGGAATATCCGGTGACACTGTTTGATCGGCCTCAGTTTGTGCAATGACCAAATCAATCAAAGCTTGTGGTGAATATTCCGTTCCTGACTGTGCGATAGCGGCCATTTGATCTACCGCAGCTATGGGGTCCCCGTGCTGCATATTTGCATTTGCCTGTGCAAGATCCAAAGCAGGGTCCGATCTGTTCAATGCCCGAGCCGCTGTCCGCGATACAATATCCATAGATTGGATATCGCCTGACTTTGAAAATTTGCCGACCAAAAGCGGGCCCAACAAAACTCGGAGATGGTGAGGCAGGCGCGCGAATGCTGTCAGGATTGCCTCGGGATTGGATTCTTCAGAAGTTGAGGCATCAGAAAGAGCAAGATAAGCCCATAACGCGACATCATTGTTACAAGCACTTTGTCCCACAAACGGATTTCGGGTAACGATGTGCCCATTGTCCATAATCTCGGCAAGAGCAGTCAGCACTTGGCGTTTCGAGTCTTCGCCAGTAAACAGATTGAGCGTTGTTCTTGCTTCCGCGCCAAACCCAAAGAACAACAAATTTTTGGTCAATTCAATCACGCTCTGTTGATTGACGTTGTCAAATTCACCATACAAATGGGAACGTCGGCTTCCAATTTGCGTTCCAAACGACAGTGTATTGCCCCAATCGGGTAAATTGACAAGGTCGACGGGTAGGCATGGAAGTTGATCTTCTCTCAGTTGACCATGACCGCGGTCGTCAGCCAGATCACGATCCATGCTGGATATCACAGTCATACTGACAGTCGAAGGTGTATCGATTTTCTGGTGGCGTTCGTGAGTGTCGTTTTCGCCAATCTGAAGTATTGCATTGTCGTTCACTGGGTTGGAAATGTCTAAATTCGGATGCAACAATCCTTGAGCTGTTGCTCGGTCAATTTGAGAAAGTAAACGCAATTCTGATGCGTTCACGTTTGTTAGGTTTTCCTGTGTTGGTAAGTCAATTACCGACGTTGGTCTTGGCTTCGCAAACGACGCGGGTTCAGCGATTTCGATAGATGTTTCTGGTTTCAATTTCCATTTAAATATTGGGCTATGAGAGGCCAATGGAGTAACGTTGCTAAACCTCAAAACCGGTGTTGCGCCCAAGGTAAGTGAGGGGGAACTAATCGGCGTTTTCGGGTCATGTATGTCTATGACCAATAGCGTACCATCTTGCAAAAACCCCACGGCTTTGCAAAGACAGCCCATAGTTATTTGTAGTGCCTTGCCCGGTTGCACTTGTGTCAATCCAAGTAGACGACTTCTTGGAATTCGGCTAAAAACTTGACTTGTATCAAATTGAATATCGGGCAGTTGTAAGGATAATTCAGCCTGCCTACCGGTTTGTGTCAAAGTCCAATTGGTTCCCGTAGGGATATTAAGGACGATTCGGGAAAACGTATTATGTTCTCCTGATCGTATGTCAATTATGCGGGCAAACACCGGCTGCGCTATAAATAGACTGGCAATAAGAACCAATGACCTCAGGTTCATGCCGCGTCCTGTTTGACACGCTTTAGCGCCTCTTCCAGATCGCCAAAATCCGGGCGCATATGCGAAGGTGTGTTCTGGCGCCCTACCTCGATGCAGATTGCCGGGGAATGGCTGTGTAAATTTGCGACTAAAACTTCGCGTATGAGTTGGTAGAAATGACCATCTTCCTCGATCACGGATTTGACCTTTTCAGCGAACGGCCCAACAAGGCCATAAGCAAGAAATACGCCCAGAAAAGTTCCAACCAGGGCACCGCCAATCATTTTCCCAAGAACTTCAGGGGGTTGGTCAATTGACCCCATAGTTTTGATAACGCCAAGCACAGCCGCAACAATTCCTAGCGCCGGAAGCCCATCAGCAACGGTTTGCAAGGCGTGACTGGAGTGCATTGCATGATGAAAATTTGCCTCAATTCGTTTTTCAAGAACTTCCTCGACCTGGTGTGGGTCATCATAATTCATCGACGCTGAGCGCATTGTATCACATATCAAATGCACCGCTTCTATATCTTTAGATATTTTGGGGTATTGGCCAAAAATTGTCGAAGTTTCGGGCTCTTCGATGTGTTTTTCGGCCTCCATAGGGCTTTGTTGGGAAACTCTAATCAAAGCAAACAAAAGACATAGTAAATCCCGATAGTCATCTGGATTCCACTTGGTGCCTTTGAATACTTTTCCAATGTCTTTTACCGTGTGTTTAATCGCTGCCAAATTGTTGGCAATCAAAAACGACCCCACAGCTGCGCCACCAATCATCATCATTTCAAACGGTAAGGTTTTGAAAATAATGCCCATTTTCCCACCTGCGGCTAAATACCCGCCGAATACCATGATGAAGATAATGGCTATTCCGACTAATCCGATCATGAATGGTGCTCCGCTCTAATTGTGGTTCTTCCTGTTTGACTCCTTAAACTTAAGATTTCCTAAGCGTGGCTGGAAATTCAGTCTTTCGGAACGTTCACATTTCGCCCTGCAAAAATCAGGCTGATAGAATAAGCCATCTGTGGAGTTAAACCTGCCAGAATGTTTGCTGCTGCTTCGGGGCGCATTCTCGCAAGGAAACCAGCGGCGAATTTTGGATCCATTTCTTCGAACAAAACGGCAGCATTTTTGGGTTTCATTTTTTCATAGACACCGGTCAATCTGTCTAAGTCTCCTTCTGCTGCTCCATCAGCCAAAGCTAGTGTCGCTCGCAAAGATTCTTCAACACTGACCAATTCTGCCAGCTTCAAGTCAAGCGCTGATTCGGCGATCGAAAGTGCTTTCATGCGATCCAGTATTTGAGCTTCCTGTGCGCTGATTTTCATCTCGCGTGCCTGAAATGCAGCCAGCATTGGTTGCAGATCGTTCAGCTCAGCAATAGCTGGCGTCATTATTATTCCAGATGGCTCGTTCTGTTCGGTTGCTTGCTGAACCTCTTTGGAAATTGCTGGTCCGGCCTGAACTCCTATCCGTAAAAATGCTGAGCCGAAGAGCAGAATTGAGATCAGCACTAGGGATCCGCCACGAACGCGGCGGCCATTTTTTTTGGATGCTGTCATTGAGAAGCTCCGCTTTGCCCACGCATCCGTCGTGAAAACATCGGTTGGGAATCTGGGCGCGTCGTTTCCTGAGTGACCGAATGTTCGGCAATTGGGTCCGGCACATCATGCATTGAGGCCATCAATAATTCGAGCCGTTTTGAAACATCTTCGGCGCGGTTAGTTAGCTGATCCAATGCCGTACTTGATGCGGCAGAAACGCTCTGAGCGGATTGCAAAGATTTGTTCAGGTCATCAACCTGTGATGATAACACGGCCACCGCACCGCCAACGCCTTTTTCCAAATCACTGAAACGATTGAGCCGCTGGGCCAAAATAAAACAATAAAATCCGGCGCCTAAAGCACCCGCAACAAGAAGAATGTCTGCTATCATTTCCACAACAATTTCCTAATTCAGTACGAATTCCATGATCAAAAGATCGCGAACCCGATCTTTTCCGACGACAATTTGAACACGGCGCAACATCTGGCCACGCAACTTGGTTAAGGCCATGGGGTCGCGCAAATCGTCCAATTCCAGAGCCCTGAGATAACCATTAAGTACGTCGACCACCCGCGGTAATAGCAAAGCAACATCTGATTCGTCTGCCTTGCCGACTTCAAGATGAGCGCGGAATCGCAAGTGTTGAACTTGCCCGTTCCCATTCAAAGAAATCATGATGGGTTCGATTTCAACAAACGAGATATCAGCCGTATTGTGCATTTCCGACCTACTTACTTCGTGTTCTGCCGCAGGGTTTTGGGAAGAGGGAATCAAAGGAATGATACCCTTTTGTACTGCAAAAAATCCGCCAGCTGCGCCGCCGATTGCAAGAATAATGCCAAGAATTATTGGCATTTTTCCGGATTTTGCTGATGCGTCTGACATTTCCGTTGCCGTTTCGGTCATCTGAGTTACCTCGAACTTGCTGACTCTCTCATAACTGATCAGGAGCTAACCGATTATTAAGGCGGATCGAACAATGATGGTTCATCGCCGCGCAGAATCGCCGGTTATTAAGGAGGGTGGCTTGCAACAGATCAAAAATGTCTGGGTGGGTTTGGACAAACGTAAACAAGGTGTCGTGTTTCTGGCTGGATTGGCAATAATTGTCAGCATTATTGCGATGTCCAGAATGATCGCTGCGCCTTCGATGACGTTACTTTATGCTGGATTGGAAAACGGTGCAGCAGGAGATGTTGTGCGCGTTCTGGAACAGCGTCGCGCGGTTTACGAAGTTCGTGGTGGGTCAATTTATGTAGAATCAAAGCTGCGTGACGAACTGCGAATGACGTTGGCCAGCGAAGGGCTGCCTGCCAATGGATCTGCCGGGTATGAATTGCTCGATTCGCTCAGCGGATTTGGTACGACTTCGCAAATGTTTGACGCTGCGTATTGGCGTGCAAAAGAAGGTGAATTGGCTCGTACAATTGTCGCTAGCCCTTACGTGGCACAGGCGCGTGTGCACATTGCTCAGAATGGTTCAAACCCGTTTCAACGTACGGCTGAATCGTCGGCATCAGTGTCTATCGTCCCCAGCAGTACGCCGGTGACTCCCTCGCAAGCAAATGCGCTCCGGTATCTTATTGCCTCGGCAGTGGCCGATCTGTCGGTTGAAAATGTTGTTGTTATTGATGCGAATGGTGCCCTAATCGGGAATGCAGAAGCCCCTGCTTCAGCAAACTCCGCCGAGGATAGAGCGCAAATTTTGCGCGACCGAGTCTTAAGACTGATAGAGGCACGTGTCGGTGCGGGAAATGCAGTGGTCGAGGTTAGCGTTGAGACTGTGACCGAATCTGAAACAGTCCGGCAACGCATTGTAGATCCTGAAAGCCGTGTGGCCATCAGCACCGATTCTGAAGAACGCACAGACAACTCAACCAGTCAGGCCGGGAGTGTCACAGTTGCATCAAATCTGCCTGATGGAGATGCGCAAGAGCCAGATGGATCAACAGCGCAGACATCAGAAACGCGCGAACGTGTTAATTTTGAGATTTCGGAGACTGAACACGAAATCCTACGTGTTCCAGGGGCTGTAAAACGTCTGACCGTTGCCGTTCTTGTAAATGGCCTGTCTGCTGATGACGCAAATGGCGGTGAATCTTTTCAGGCGCGTACCGAAGGTGAAATGGCTGCGTTGCGTGATTTGGTGGCATCGGCTGTCGGATTTGATGCCGAAAGAGGTGACGTTATCACACTGAAATCAATGGATCTTCCTGTTTCTAACCCTTTAGGGACCCCTGCCGTTTCCTCGCTAATGTCGCAGCTTCAACTAGACTTGATGTCTTTGATTCAAATTGGATTGCTTGCGTTGGTGACGATGGTTTTGGGGTTGTTTGTTGTTCGCCCAGTTTTGTCGAAATCGGTAGATTTTCCAGCTAACGCGCTAACTACGATGCCAATTTCGGCACCACCAATCGGTACGGTTTTGACGGGTGAAATAGAGGATGATTCTGCCGGAGCGGCGACAACTGGTGAAATGACTGCTTTGCGCGGTCGAGCAGATGACCCGGTTGATCGTCTGCGTTCAATGATTGGTGAACGCCAGGAAGAAACTGTCGAAATATTGCGCGGCTGGCTTGAAGAAAAAGAGGAGAGTATTTGATGCCAATTGCCCATATTCTGGAAGATTTCAGCATGCAAACCGCATCGCAAGAATCAAATAAATTGATGAGCGATGTTGCAATTGAAGATCAGCGGCTGGCATCGTTTGAGCAGGGCTATACGGCCGGATGGGACGACGCGATTGATGCGCAATCCAACGATCAAACCCGGTTGACTGGAAAGCTGGCGCAGAACCTTCAGGATGTATCGTTTACCTACCACGAAGCGCTTTCTCAGATGTTGAGTTCAATCGAACCAGTTTTCCAGGCGATTACAGAGTCGATTGTACCTGAAGTGATACAGGAAACTCTGGTGCCTCTAATTGTCGAAAAATTGTCCGCGATGGCGCGAATGCAAGCTGAGCAACCAGTAGAACTTGTCGTTCCAGTGGGATCGGGAATCGCGCTTCGACCAATACTGGCTCAGGAATTCTCTGTTCCGGTTATGTTGCGCGAAGACCCCAGGCTAAATGAAGGGCAAGTTCAACTGAAAGTCGGCGTTACTGAGCTGGAAGTAGACAGCTTTGATTTGGTTGAAGAAATTCGATCTGCTGTCGAAGCATTTGAGTATACAACTAGAAGGGAAATTTCACATGAGCAGTTCAGCTGAACCAACACACCTGGCGGCGGATCAATCCAACCCATTTGTTTCCGTCCCAATCGAAATTGTCGTTTCAGTCGGCAAAGCGCGGCCTCTTATCCGCGATTTAGTCGAAATGGGCGAGAACGCAGTTTTGATCCTTGATAAACGGGTGGAAGACCCAGTTGACCTATTTGTTGGCGATCGGCTGATCGCACGAGGGCAATTAGAAGAAATGAACGGCGAAAACTCTGGCCAACTTGCTGTTCGCCTGACAGAAATTGCTAATCTGCAGAATGGGCTGGGATGAAAACCCATCTTAAGTTTCTGATATTCTTGGCTGGTGTAATATCGTTCATCACTTTGCCGCAAATTGTTTTTGCACAGGAAATATCGCTGTCTTTGGGCAGCGATGGTTCAATTTCTGCCCGGTCAATTCAGCTAATCTTGTTGATTACAGTCCTCAGCATCGCACCGGGGCTAATCATCATGATCACTTGTTTCCCATTTTTAGTAACGGTGCTTTCAATTCTGAGACAGGCCATTGGCTTGCAGCAATCACCACCGAATATGCTGATCGTCAGTCTAGCATTGTTCTTAACCTACTTCATTATGGAGCCGGTTTTTACTCAGGCTTGGCGGACCGGCATCAGTCCGTTAGTCGAAAACGCCATTGACGTGGAAACGGCTTTTCATCTGACGCTGGAACCTTTTCGTGAGTTCATGGCTGCCCGTGTCGACCCAGATACATTTCTTGCTATGGCAGAACTCCGTCCAGATATAGAGCCGAACGGCCTCACTCAAGACGCGGATCTTTCAGTGTTGGTTCCCAGCTTTTTGTTATCAGAAATTTCCCGAGCCTTTCAGATTGGGTTTCTGGTGTTTCTACCTTTCCTGATAATTGATTTGGTTGTTGCCGCAATTCTGATGTCTATGGGCATGATGATGGTACCGCCAGCCATCGTATCTTTGCCTTTCAAGCTCGCCTTTTTTGTGGTTGCAGATGGATGGAGCTTGATCGCAGGTGCCTTGGTCCGCAGTTACTTTCCATAGATCGCGATAGGTTTTCAGGTACGGCGCAAGTGGTTTACCGAAACACTCAGACATCAGTTCTTTTTGTTTATTGTCTGAGTGGACTTTGAAGAGCCCGCAGTGAGTTGCATCACCGAACCACGAACTCTGCGTGAAGCGCACCCGCAGCTTTTAGGCTTTTAAGGATGTCGATCATATTCCGCGGCGATACACCCAGCGCATTCAATCCTGCGACCACCTCAGACAACGATGTGCTGTCCGGTACTTCAGCAAGAGACACACCATCCTCTTCATCGATGGATACTCCGGTTCTTGGAACCACAACTGTTTCACCATCCGCAAATGGATTGGGCTGCACAACGATCGGTGCTTCTTCGATACGCAGGGTCAAATTTCCTTGCGATACCGCCACTCGTGACAGACGCACATCGTTCCCCATGACAATTGTCCCGGATCTCTGGTCAACAACAACGCGAGCTTTTAGCTGCGGTTCAACCAAGATGTTTTCGATCCTGCCAAGGGCATGAGCCGTCGAATTTGAGCGGGTTGCAAGAATGTTCAATTCAACAGTGCCGGAATCTTTCATAACGGCTACACGTTGACTGAATTCGCGGTTTATTGCCTGCTCTATCCGGCCGGCGGTCGTAAAATCAGGTTCGCGTAAGGCCAGTCTGACAGTCGTCAATTCCGAAAGCTCAAAATCAATTTCCTGCTCAACCCGCGCACCCGCCGGAATCACTCCAGAAGTTGGTACTCCCTGAACAATAGATGCGGCCTGGCCTTCGGCAGCAACGCCACCAGCAAGAACGGTGCCTTGTGCAACGGCATAAATCTGTCCATCTGCTGCGTTCAATGGTGTCATAATTAGCGTTCCGCCCAACAGGCTATCTGAATCTCCGGTTGCAGAGACTGACACATCAATTTGGCTGCCAACTCGGGAAAATGGCGGCAAAGTTGCTGTCACGAAAACCGCAGCTACATTTTTGGGACGAAATTTCTCGCCCGCTACGTTGATCCCAAGGCGTTCCAGAATATTTGACATGATTTCTTCGGTGAAGGGTGAGTTTCGAAGCCCGTCTCCGGTTCCATTCAGCCCGACAACCAACCCGAAACCAACTAGGTCATTACCTCTAACGCCATCAAATTCAACGAGGTCCTTCAGCCGAATATTGCCAGCGTGAAGAAACGATGGCACAAGCAAAAATATCAAAAAAAAGCGCAGTATTCTCATTGCAGAAACGCCAGTAGTGAGAGGCGAGATGTGCGCACAGTAGTGGAATACAATGCTTCCAACTGAAATTGCACATTTTCCAGTCGTGTCGCCGTTTCATAAGGGTCAGCTTCCAGCAAGGCGCCTTTGGCATATTCCAGGCTAGTGCGTGCGCTTTCGTTTCGGGTAATTGCCTCTTCAATTCGCATTTCTGCGTAACCCAGATTTGCACTAAGCAAGGTCAAATTTTCGTTTTTTTCCAGAATATCTCCGGACACTGACTGAAACAAATCCTGTTTGGCCGAAGTGGAAATATTCAGGTCAGTATCAGAAGAAATTGCAACCACTGCCATATTGCGAAGCATGTCTCGAAATTCTGAATTGTCGGCCCTAAGCGACAGTCCAACATGCTGGCTTGATGAGATTTGAATTGGAGATAAATCCTGTGTAGATCCGCGATAGATCGCTGCCCGAAATCCCGCGGGATCCTCAAACCAGTCTTCGGCCGCCTGAATTATGTCAGTGGCCGAAGTTAAACCGGTCAAGACGGTTTTTAACTCGCTCATAAGTAAGTCATCAGATTCAAGAGGGGCCAAATCAGTATCTATTCCGGAAAACAGGCTTTTGCCCGCGACCTCACCATTCAATATCCCCATAGCATCGGCCAGATTAGCGCGGGCCTGCTGTGAAACACTGGCCTGCATGGTGTGATCTGACGAGCTTGTAGCCAGAATCATATTTGAAGACAGCGATCCGGAAATGTCCTGCAGCCGACCCAAACGGGATTGCGTGGAACTGGCAAATAAATTTGCTTCGGTCGCTGCAATAGAATAACCCTCAAGCCGTGTCAGATTGCGGTCAATATCAATCAAATGTGAATAGTCACCACCAAGTCTGCTTGACGGATCCGAAATTCGACCCGAACTAAGTTCTTCCATCAAGACCGACATTGTTTGTTTTAGGTCCGTTGCACGACTGCGAAGCAGTAGGGTCTGGGACATATCCCCGATTGAAGTCATACTCATTGTCCAAGCCTCATCAATTCATCCATCATCTGGTCCACCGCTTCGATCACGCGGGCGTTAGCGGCATAGGCCTGTTCGACGACCATGAGGGTTTGCAGTTCTGCATCAGTGTCGACTCCCATAGCCAATTCAATTCTGGTTAATTCGGTTTTATTGGTTGCGGCAAAGCTAAGGGTTTGATCGGCCTGATCTTGTCTCAATCCTGCTTTAGACATCAGCTCGGCTGCAACATCAGCTGCCGAATATTGAGCGGATCCAAATATTGGTGAACCGGACACCCGATTTTCGGTCAGAGCCGATTCAAATGCCTGGAGCAAAGTGGCATCCCCAACTGAACCGGGGCCTGCCGCACCAAGCCCGTCTCGCAATCGCCAACTTTCTCCACCCTGAGCCGGATCAACCACATTATTCAATGACAGTCGCAATGCCAGGCCGGTTTCGTCCGCCGGATTCAGAGCCGAACCGTTGTCTGTGAACAATCCGGGCGCGCCTGCAGGTTGTGATGGATCCAGCCCCAAAGTTTCAAATCGTTCAATCAGATCGCGGGCAACACCATCCAAGTCCGCATTCGCAGTAACAGCCAGATCATCACGGATGTGAAACTGGGCTGCCAATTCACCTCCGGAAAATGCCTTTGTTGAAACTGGGCTCCCATTGATTTCCAAACCAAAAAGGGTACCGTTTTCAATAGACATATCCGGTGTTGTCAGGTTGACCGGTGTAAACTCAACAGTCGCGGCAGGACCGTCCAAAAGAATGGCCCCACCCTCTGTGTACAGCGCGATTTGGCCGTTTTGACGTTCAATTTCGCGAACCGGAACCAATTGATTGATCTCGTCTATCAAAAGTTGGCGTTGATCCTGAAGCGATGCAATATCGCTGCCTCTGGAATTCGCGGCAGTGATACGCACATTGAGTTCTTGTACGCTTTCCAATGCGGAATTCAGTGTATCGACCTGAAGGTTGATTGTCTTGTCCGCATGGGTCCGCAAATCTTGCACCCCTTGCGCAGCTTGCGAAATGGATTGCGCCAGATCACGAGCTGCGCTAGCCACAATATCCAGTCTTTGAGTTGAATTTGGCATGCTGGCAGATGAAATCAGGCTGCTTTCAAATGTGGCCAATCGCGAGCTAATAGAGGACGGGTCGGTCACCGTGCCGACCAGAGATTCAAAACCAGTATGAAACCCCGCCAAGGTGTTTGCAGATGCAAAACTGGCATCGCCAACCCGTCGATTTGCGACGATAACAGGATCAGAATGCCTGACGATACCAATAACCCTCACACCTGGGCCGGTCAGGCTGTTTGATGTCAGGCTAAGTGATCGTCTTGAATAGCCATGTGTCATCGCATTTGCTATATTTTCGGACACAATCGCCGAGGCACGGCTGGCGGCATTCAGACCGCTCATCGCACTGTTGAAGGCTGATGAAATGCTCATGAGATCTCCAGATTTAGGGTGTCAGTCAAAAGGTTAGCGTTTGATGTTGGTCGTTTCCTGAAGCATTTCGTCCACGGTTTGGATCACCTTGGCATTTGACGAATAGGCCCGTTGCGTTTGAATCATGGATGTCAGTTCACCTGCTACATCGGTCGCTGATTCCTCACGTGCATAGGATACAATATCACCTGTTGGCCCTTCACCTGCATCCCACAAGAAATAAGTCCCGCTTTCTGGTGAAGGTAGATAAGTTTGTCTATCCAGCGCGATCATGCCATTGGGGTTGGGCAGATCGACCAGTGGAATCTGATAAATTGTACGAGTAATGCCGGTATCGAAAAAGGCGTGAACATAACCGTTGGCGTCGATTTCAACGCTGGTCATGTTACCGACCGGGGATCCGTCTTTGGAGATCGACACAGGGGCGAACTGATCTGAAAGTTGAGTTATTCCATTGCTTTCGCCGATATTTCCTATGTCGATTTCAATCGGCCCTCCGTCGACGTTGACGATCATAGATCCGGTGGCCGGATCATAGGCTCCGCCTGAAACGGTCGTAACTGACGCCAGCGTGCCACCGGCTGTGCGGCTGTCATTAAATGTCAGAATATATTCACCAATGACTGCCCCACCTGAGGCCGAGTCGCGCATAACAACAGTCCATTCATTGGACGATCCTGCCGCCGGAACAGTTGGGGTAAATTCGACACTGATATTTTCGGAATTGCCGAGATTGTTGAAATATTCGACCGACAATTCCTGCATGTCACCTTCAGAAATGGATTCTGTTTCTGTTGCAGGCAGATTGACGCTCAAAGACATCTGTGTCGTTGGTTCACCGGAAAATTGGTTAACGTTTATTTGTACCGGTTCCAACCCGTCGGCTGTATCGCGCGGATAACTTGGAATTGATCCGTCTGGTAGCGCTGGCCAGCCTAAAAGTACAAGACCGGAATCGGTGGTCAAATAACCATCCGCATCAGTTCGGAACGATCCGGTTGTCGCCAACATCATCTGTGGATCCCCGTTGTCTACGGAAACACTTGAAAGTGATGCAACTGGCAACATGCCGCGCCCGCGAACAGCCAAATCGGTTGGGTTGTTTGTTGAGACCAGTGGCCCGCGTTCGTCGATCAGGCGCTGGTTTGTTGTGCGCACCCCACCAGCGGAATAGGTACCGCCCGATGATGAAATGACCATGGAATGAAAATCGGTCTGAACCCGTTTATATCCATAAGTCGAAGAATTTGCGATGTTGTCTGAAATGGATGCCAATCGACTGGCATTCGATGAAAGCCCGGCAACTCCGGCATTAAGGGAAGAGGAAATAGTCATAAACACGCCTTTCTGCTGTGTCACACAAGTCTTGACACAACGGATAACGTGCGGTGACTTAACACCACGCTAACAGTTAAAATGTTTTGTATTTCGCCCAGATTATTCGCGTAGCAAAATCACCTCGATCCTGTTGTTTCGAATCGCCATCGTGTTTTTTAAAACAGGTTCTCTATCTGCATGTCCGGTAACTCGGCGAACCCGTTTCGATTCAAGGCCAGCTTGTTCGAGCAGCAGGCGCATACGGGTGGCGCGCGCGGCAGACAGGCTCCAGACCGGGTTTTCGATCAAAACCAGGGGATGGGCGTTAACGTGGCCTTCAATCGCGATATTGTTGACTACCTGCCCAGATACCCGTGCGATCATGCGTGCCAGATCACGCAGCAGGGGTTTTGGAGTGTCACTGTCTTTTTCAAAAAGAGGGCTCTCTTCGGTTGAGAAGATGTCAATTATCAGCCCCTCATCTGTGACACGGGTCAGGATGTGTTTCAGCATCTCAGAAGCAACAAGACTCTCACCACTTTTGCCTTTTAGAGCCTCCTGGATGCTACTGAACTGATCCGTTTCCACACCGTTCTTGTCGACGCCAGAGTCTCCGCGGGCTTTGCGACCTTCGGTGGGATTCCGGTTAGTTGCACCAGATCCATCCAGAGGTAAAATATCCTCTGAAAACATGTCATTACCACCAAATGCACCGTCTCCTCCTCCGGAAATCCGATGTATCGGAATCGTAGGCGAAAAATAGTCCGCCAGTCCTTTTCGTTGTTTTTCAGTCGTCGCGTTCAACAGCCACATCAACAGGAAAAAAGCCATCATTGCTGTGACAAAGTCCGCATACGCGACTTTCCATGCGCCGCCATGATGACCGCCGCCAGCTATAACCTTTTTCCGTTTGATGATGACTGGCGCGACATTTGTCGACGCACCCATCTCCACCACCTTTTCTCACCCATTACTGGCGTAACAGATCAGAGGTTAAGACAAGCCTAACAAGTACAGTTTGAGCTATTTGTTGTGGTTGAAAGGGGCCAAAATCAGCTACCCTCGTATTGCTGCCAAGATAAGCGCAGGCAGTTTTTGCAAGCTGGGTTTGTAATAAAACCCTGTCATCGCTTTGCCGACTCTCTGTGCGGTTTTGTTGGTCACAAACCAAGGAGGCTTGGGCAGCATCGTCCATTCACCGGCAAGAAAAGATCGCGGAAACGGTCGCCACGGAGCCTGAACCACGGTGCGCTCAGAGGCGTCAAACATGAATGTGTTGTGCACGGTTCCAATGCCGCTTTGAACATCCTCAGGCGTATGACCGGGAAACGCGCCCCACGGCGTAGCGGTCAGGCTAAATCCCAATCCAGACCAGGCATTGATCGCAACAGTTCCATAGCGGAATTCGCCAATTATCTGCTCAAACCTTTGTTTTCCAATGGCTTTGATGGTTTTTGGATGAACAAGGATATTGCCGCCCAATGTTCCGTGTAGCCGACTGTTGGCATATTCAATAGCTGCTTTCAGATAGGTTTCCGGGTCGTTTTCTTCGATTTTGTAAATGCTCATCGCCGGGGAGAAAATCTCGTTATTCTCGAACCATTCATCGTTCTGATCCCGAATTTCGGTGATCACTGCGGGTTTGGCTTTGCCTCTTGGGACCGAAATTGTTTCATCGGAATGACTGGCAAAATCATCCATCCGCTGTTCGGCTCCGGGGTAGTAGGGCAGGCGCGTTGTTTTGCTGATGACGGCCTTGACGGCCCTGAGCAATGGGCCGGACAAATCCCAGGATTTAGGCATCACAAGTACCTGGCAAGCAATGCAATTGAACCCTGAATTGTGCATTTTCTGACTGGCAATGTGTTCGGCCTGAAACGCTATGTCTGCGTTCGACCATGGGCCTGGCACCACGATTGTGGGACAAACTGCGCCCAATTCCGATGTTATCCTGCGCGTGTTCATTGGTGTTCCGGCCTGCTTATTGGCCTTACCTTCGGCCCCTGCACCCCATACGATCAGATCATGTGTCGCCATCGCTCCGGTAATGTGTATTTCATCCACGTTCGGATGGGTGGCCAGATAGGCTCCTGCCGCACCATCACCACGGACAATGCGCAAAGCATCGTGTTCGATAAGCGGTGCGAGAGCTTCATTTAGAACGTCAAACAAGTAGTCGTTAACCGGGTTAAGTTTGAGCACCACCACCTGATGTTCAATGAACAGCTTCTGAAAGCAATCCAGTGGAGCGATTGAAGAAATGTTGCCAGCCCCAAGCACCAGCGCAACCTTGCCGACACGCTGATTGGCAGGAATGCCATATGAACTAGCTGTATGGTCGGGCAAATTGGCCTTGGTTACACTTGGCTGCATCCAAACCTCGGCGCGTATGCCGGACAGCAAAAGGTGGTCCCAGATGGAGCTTGGGGTCACTTTGACAGCCAGCTGTCCGGTTGCTGTCTGACGCGTGGCAAGACCGTTCAGAAACGTCTTTCCGTCCATCCCAGACAGGGTTTCGATCAGGCCATTGCAGGCCATCATCAATGCGTATGGACCTGATGTCCATTCTTCACCCTCGGCAGCTGCGCCCTGAGGGATCAATTTCTTGCGTGACGCAATTTCCACCCAGGTTTGCGTGACAGGCATCAAGGCATTCTTGATGTCCAACAGCACCTGAATACGATCTGCAATGGACGATTTGGCCCAGGAATCTTTGGCCCGGGCCAGATCAGCCAATGCAATATCGTACTCGGGAAACTCTATTTTTGAGTCTTGCATTGCGCTGGAAAAATCAGGCGCTTTCTTCCCAAAGTATGTCGCCAAATTGATCCCGCAGTTTGTTTTTCAACACTTTGCCGGTTCCCCCGATAGGCAATTCATCTACAAAAACCACTTTGTCCGGGATTTGCCATTTGGCGATGCGACCCTCGAAATGGTCCAGAATGTCGGCCTCGGACGGGGTTTGACCTTCGGCTTTGATCACAACCAGAACCGGGCGTTCATCCCATTTCTTGTGTCGCGCGGCGATAGCTGCTGCATTGGCCACATGTGGGTGCGAAATGCCTATGTCCTCTAGTTCAACCGTAGAAATCCATTCGCCACCGGACTTGATTATGTCCTTAGAGCGGTCGCGGATGATCACATAACCATCCTGGTCAATCGTCGCTACATCACCACAATCAAACCAGCCGTCTTCGGTCAGCGCAGTTTCATTCACTCCAAAATAGGACTCGATGATCCAATGGCCGCGAATTTGCAGATTGCCCTGGGTTTCTCCGTCCTCAGGCAGCAATGCGCCGTTCTCGTCGACCACACGCAGCTCTACTCCGAAAGGCGGACGTCCTTGACCTTCGCGCAGTTTGTATTGCTGGTCTTTGGGCAAGTCCACGTGCTTTTGCAGCAATTGGTTCAACGTCCCCAGCGGGCTGGTTTCCGTCATTCCCCAACCATGAATCAGCTCAATATCGTATTTCTCACGGAATTCCTTGAGCATCGAACTCGGCAATGCCGAACCGCCAACAAGGGTCCGGTTCAAGGACTCTACCTTGCTTCCGGTGGCTTCCAATGCGGCGAGCAGGCCCATCCAGATCGTCGGGACACCCATCGCCATTGTTACTTTTTGCTCATCAATCAATTTTACAAGGCTTTCACCGTCCAAGCCTGGCCCCGGTAGCACCAGTTTGGACCCGGACATGGCAACCGCATAAGGAACGCCCCAAGCATTGGCGTGAAACATCGGAACAACCGGCATAATGGTATCACGGGCAGACAACGCAAGCCCATCAGCTTGATTGGCCCCCATTGAATGCAAGATATTGCTGCGGTGAGTGTATTGCACACCCTTGGGGTGGCCGGTGGTGCCGGACGTGTAACACAGGCTGGATGGCGTGTTTTCGTCAATATCGGGCCAAACGTAATCGTCGCCCTCGGCGTCCAGTAATTCGTCGTAAAACAGCAGACCTTCGACCATTTCGGCAGCGGCCTCATCGCGTGGGCCAAGTAGGACCACATGTTTGACGGTTTTCAGATGTTCGCCCAATTTGGCGACAATCGGCAGGAAAGTCTGGTCCAGAAACAGCACCTGATCCTGCGCGTGGTTGATGATATAGATAAGCTGTTCGGGGAACAGGCGCGGGTTGATCGTATGGCAAATCATGCCGGCCCCGGCCACGCCAAAATAAATCTCAAGGTGGCGGCGGTTGTTCCACGCAATCGTGGCGCAGCGTTCGCCTTTTTTGATGCCCAGGGTTTCCAATGCCGACGCAAGTTTGCGCGCGTTCAGTTCAATTTCGGCCCAATTGGTTTGGGCAATTCCACCCGTTGTCTCAACCGAAATCACTGGTGTTTTACCGTGATAACGCGCTGTATGTGCAATCAGTGAGCTGATCGTCAGCTGCTGGAGCATCATTGTTCCGTTCATTGTATTTCTCTCCCGTTTTCAGCAATCATAGTCGTAGTTGCGCTGATAATGCCACTAAACAATCTGGGCATAGAAAATGCACCTATTTCTTTTTTATGACGGCCAATTCTCCGTCCCATTTCTGTGCCGGTATCTTTGGAGTGTCCGTGTCGGCAATATAAGAAGGCGTCATGATCTGAACATCATTCTCATTGAATACGTCGATAATATTACTATGCAAATCCGACATGATTTTTGGTATGATCGACCCTCGCGTGCTGAACGCGTTGACCTGATAGTTGATCGCATAATCTGCAAGACCAGAGCGCAGTACAAACGGCGATGGATTGTTCTTAAGGTTAGTCGTCCGCCTTGCGGCCTCAATCAACATTGCTTCAATTTTGTCTTGCGGTTCTTCGTACCCAATCCCGACGGTGGTATGCAAAAGCAATCCGCGGCCGTCGATCTTGCTTGAATAATTGATCACTTCGGAATTCAGAATTTGATTGTTTGGTACACTGATAAGTTCGTTTTTGATCGACTTGATATAGGTCTCCATCAGTTTGATTTGTATCACGTCGCCAACATGTTCCCCGACGCGGATGCGGTCTCCGATGTTCATGCTGCGCCGATAAATCACAAACAGTCCGGCCAAGACGTTGCTGACGACAGAATTTGACCCAAGAGAGACCATGACACCCACCAGCAAAGTCAGACCCTTAACGGCCTCGGATTCAGCACCAGGAATAAACGGAAAACAAATAACCACAGCAATCAGTATAAGAGCGACCCGCACAATGTTATATGTGGGCCAGATCCAGTGCTTTTCAAAAGTTTTGATCTTAATTGTTCCGACGTCGATGTTTTGAAAGAACAGGTACGACCCTTTTATCAGCCCGCGGGTCATTGCAACAATGATGCCAATGGTAATCATATTGGGAATAAACGCGACAAAACCCTTGAGGATAGTGAAGACCGGCGCTGTTACATAGGTTATCAAAAGCTGCGCAAAGGGTTTGGTCTCTGCGAAGGACAATAGCACCAGAGACAAGTAATAGTAGAACGATCCAAACATGATGACCAGAATAACAAAGTGCACAAAATATCGGGCCAAGGCGGCGACCGCGTGGCTTTTGACCACATCTTTCGTTGCTGCCTGAACATCTGAAAACTTGGTGTCTACATATCGTTCGACCCGTTTTGGTATTCTTTTCCGAAGACTTAAAAGGATAAGAACCAGGATCGCATAGCCAGCGGTCCAGATAAGCGCCTCATAGGCGCTTTGCACGCGTGCCTCGTCGGTTCGGCCCGCTCGATAGTTCAAAATCGCCTTTTCAATGGCTTCGGACTGAATACTCGCAAGAACAACAATATCGACCTGTTCGTATTCTGCGTCGGCTTCGGTGGTGATACTTACAAGTTCTCCATCCGCATATATGCCAAATCCCAATTCGTCGGTTTTGGTTTCCATATGTACGAATTTGTTTCGCGACGCCGCTGCAATCGCCAGCAACTGTTTTTGAATATTCTTAGCGCGTTGATTGGCGGGAAGTGCGGTTGTACCGCGAACACTGAACAAACTGACGCCTTCAATCACAACCGGTTTGATAAACGCCGGGTCAGGCTTGCCTTCTGTGGCGTTGGTCAGGGGGGTGTCGGACTCAGAGTTCTGCGCGACAACTGGCATTTGCCAAAACGTAAGGGTCACGGTTAGGGCAAGTATCAGACGCCCCAACCAGATCACTACAACCTTGCTTCTGGATTTGAACATGTTCAATCGGCTCTCTAAATTGCTGACCGAATGTCGATCAACGACACTAACGTTTTAGCAATAATGCGACGCAAATTTCTTCTGAGCAAGGTTTCTTACACGCTTGCAGAGCCTAGAGAACAGAATTAGCCTTCGGTTTGGTCGCTCATCTGATACACATGCACATCGCGCTGCGGGAACGGAATGGAAATTCCCTCGGCATCAAACTGTTCTTTCGCCTGATGCAGCAAGGCCCAATAAACAGTCCAATAATCCGGAGTTTTCACCCACGGACGGCAGAATATATTCACCGAGCTATCACCCAGTTCACCGACAAAAATTGATGGAGCCGGATCACTAAGGCAAAGATTGTTCTTCTCAATCAGAGTGGACAGAATTTCGATCGCTTTCGGGGCGTTGTCGGCATATCCGATGCCAAACACCAGATCGACCCGACGCTCGGGGGCGGCATTGACGTTGGTAATGACGTCGCCCCAGGCTTTTGAGTTCGGCACCACGATAATCTGGTTGTCAAATGTCCGGATGGTTGTCGCAATGATCGACATTTCATCAACGACGCCAGATGTTCCACTGACATGGATCAGATCACCTGTATCAAAGGGCTTTAGCAACATGATCATCAATCCGCTGGCCAGATTTCCAAGCGTATCCTGCAATGCAAACGCAAGAATAAAGCTGATGCCGCCAAACACTGCAAATACCGGCGTTACGTTCACCCCGACAATTGCAAGGAACAACACAAACCCAAGGACCAGCGTCAGCCAGTAAACCGCCCTTTGAACAAAAGATTTCAAAAGTTGCGACATCGCAGATACGCGTTCAAGCGCCTGTCGGGCCAAACGTCGATTGAATTTTGCGATAAGGCTCAAGACAAACAATGCAATGATCCCGGCCGCGATTTTGATAAAAAACCCAAGCCCACCATTTGACGAAAGCAACCAAACCTTAGCGATACGAAACAATGCCCTTATATCCGTCACCCTAAACAGCTCTGCCGAAACGGCGCTGGCGTATTTGGTATGAAGAGCCAGACTATCCTGACTGGCACCCTTTAGTTTCCACTGGTCCAGAACGGTGCGATATTTCTCAAGCGTCGTATTCAGTTCAGTCGCAGAAACAACAATTTGTTTGCGGATCGCGCTGGCTTGGCCAGAAGTGGCGTTTCGCAATTCAAGCTCAAGCAGGACATTGTCTTTAACGCTGTCCTGAAGGTGGCCTTGCCAGACTTCGGCAAGTTTTCCCAATTCTGCCTCAGACATAGGCAGGGTCAACAACCGCAGTTCGTCCTTGGTCAGATCAGATTCGTCAGCGGCGTCAGCGGCCTGAAAATTCGTAGCACTGTCATCGGTTTGCTGGGCAAAAGCCGCGAGGGGCAGGGCCAGCATCGCCAATAGCGTCAGCAATTGCACCAATGTGCCGCCAGATTGTTTGTAAATGTGCATCTAAACTCGCCAAACCATGTTAAAACTCATCAACCTGCATTGTGCCTCGCAATGCCCGATAAATCGAGAGAAATCGCGCTCTGATTGAAGTTCTTTGGTGATAGTTTTCCAGGGCTTGGGTCAGCTAGGCCTTAGACGCGTCGTCATCTTCATCCATCAACTCGGCTTCTGGACTGTCAGACTCTGTCGCAGCATCATCGGTCGGCAAGGCACCAACGATCAACGGCAACAGATGCACTCCTGTCGCACTGGTGATTTCGGGGGCTTGGGGCGTTTTCCAGCTGAGAGTGTCAAAACTTTCGCAGCTTTCACAAACCGGGGTCCAGTCGGCATGGACGTGGTGGCAATTGTCGCACACCCATTGCGGGCCACGAGGTGCATTCAGGGCTTTGGCCAACCATCCCTGCACCACCGTGTCAGATGCTCCTTCGCCGCGTTCAATTGCTGCCATCAATGTCAAGGCGCGGGAATCCGGGTTGGTGTCGACCAGATCACCCAAAGCGCGACGCGCTTCGGGGAAATCTTCGGCTACGATACTCAGTTCGGCCCTTACCAGCTTTGTTTCCGGATCGTCCGGGTGAATATTGGTCAAAGCGGCAAATCGGGCGACACGCTCGGCCGCAGTTTCGTCCGGTTCTATGGCGGCAAAGGCTGCTGCAAGATCCGGGTGCGGTCGGGTGTCCCATGCTTTTTTCAGAATGCGTACCGCGTTGCGTGGTTTGCCCTTGGCGATATAGGATCGCGCCGCCATCGCCGCCGCTGGAACCAGATCAGGGGACAGTCGGTTCGCCTCGATCGCCTTTACCTGCACCTCGATGCTGGAATCATCGTCGATGATTTCGCGCGCTTCGGACAAGGCCAGCACAGCCTCGCGTCGGGAATAGACATCGCGCGGCAATGAGCCGGATTTCAGTTTCGCGTTCAGTGTCGTCCGGGCGCCGGACCAATCGCGCGCCTGAGCCTGAAGTTTCAGCAGAACATCCTGCGTTTCCTCATGGCGGGGTTTCAGCGCGAACGCCTTTTCGGCCAGCTTTCGGGCGGTGTCGGTATCGCCTTCGGCAAGACGCTGCTTCATAATCCCGCGCACGCCAACGAACCGGGTTGCGTCGTCGGCAATCAGCTTTTTGTAGGTCTCGGTTGCTTTCTTGGTGTCCCCGGACAATTCCGCAGCCTGTGCGGTCAGCAGATTGGTCAGTTCCGGTTTGTTCAGATATTTCTCGGCCTTGGCGGCCTGTGCCATCGCAACCCGACCTTCGCCCGAGGCCAATGCCATCAACCCGTTTGAAATGGCCTGAAACCCTTTGCGTTCGCGATTTCGATCAAAATACCGTGACAGTGCCGTTTCATCCCCGTTGAGGAATTTCAGTGTCGCAACCAGCAGCGACAACAGTTTAAGAAACATCCAAAGCGTAACGATCAACGCCAATCCAGCAATCACTGACTGCAGCGGCCCTAGCGTATATTCCGTGCCCGCCACGGTAATCTGAATGCCGCCCTGGGTTTCAAGCAACATCCCCCCGGCCACCGTCAAAAGTGCGATAATTGCCACGAAAACCAGAATTTTGATCAATGACCACAACATGGCAGACCCTTTATTTTGTGTTCAATTCACGCCCAATTGCGTCAGACGCCGAAATGGCCGCCAACCGCGATTTTGCAGGCTCAATCCAGTCTGTCATCGTCGCCGTAACATCGTCGGGCATTTTTGCCAGTTCATCAAGCGCATCAGAAACCTGACCGTTGGTCAGCGCGGCCTCGGCGCGCGACAGAATCGCGTCTGCGCTGTCGCCATCGCGGGGTGAAACCGACCGTGCGCCAAGCTGGCGACGCAAATACGCGGCGATTCCGGTCTCGGTGTCCTTGTTTGCATCCCGTGCGGCGGCTAGTGCCGTGCGGGCAGCCTCGGGAAAATTGTCCTGCAATGCGGCAAGCGTTGTGACACCCGTGGCAGCAGACGCGGCAAGATCATCCGGTATTTTCACACCATTGACTGTGAGCTCGCTTAATACAGTTGCGTATGGCGATCCAGATTGTAAATCTTCACGAAGTTCGGCCAATAGCGCCTTGTTTGCAGCTACTTGCAAAACCTCTGCGGCATCTGCACGGGTCTTATTTGCGTCGGCTTCGACCGCTTTGGCGGCTTCGATCATCGACTCGACCTTGGTGCGCTGGGCGACCATTGAGGCCTGCAATTTCTTTAACTCATTTTCATAGGCATCAATTGCCGATTGCGAAACACCTTCGGTGATTGGCCGCTTTTC
>JAHRVZ010000197.1 GCA_019090405.1 Paracoccaceae bacterium | reverse complement strand
GGTCGCCTTGGCATGTCGCTGACTCGCATTGATCTATTGGCACCAGTGAATAACAGCAAAACTTTAAATCATTGCCAAATGGGCATAATTTGTTATCGTTTCTTTAAATAATTTTGAGCACTTTAGTTAACCATGACAGATCATCATGCCAACGTGCAGGTCAGAGTCGGCTCCGAGAGGAGCTTTGGCGTTGTTTTTGCCTGTGTATTTTTCATAATCGGGGTCTGGCCCTTTGTATTCGGCGGCGGCGATTTCCGGCTTGTGTTTCTGGCCATTGCCGTGGTCTTTTTGGCTCTGGCTTTTGTGGCGCCAAATACGTTGCGGGTGCCGAACCGGCTTTGGTTTAAGCTTGGCATGCTGCTTGGGGCTATTGTTGCACCGATCGTAATGGCGTTGGTATATCTCACGACCTTTGTTCCGATTGGGATTGCGGTGCGCCTGCTTGGAAAGGACCTTTTGTCCACCAAGATTGACCCCGAATTAGAAAGCTATTGGATTGCGCGCGAAAAGCAACCCGGCAGCATGAAACAACAGTTCTAGTATTAGGAGCGCTGGTGAATGTCATTCATTTCCGAATTATGGATGTTTATGAGGGAAAGGAAAAAGTTCTGGCTGCTTCCTATCCTGATCGTATTGGGGCTTTTTGGAGGGCTTATCGTCCTTAGCCAAGGATCGGCAGTCGCACCTTTCATCTACACATTGTTCTGATCCTATGAGTTATATTCTTGGTATCTCGGCTTTGTATCACGACAGCGCTGCGGCTTTATTGCACAATGGGCAGATCGTTGCCGCAGCACAGGAGGAGCGGTTTTCGCGTCGAAAACACGACCCGCGGTTTCCGGAAAACGCGATCCGCTATGTCCTTGAAGAGGCTGCGATTGATCTAAAAGACGTATCGAACGTCGTGTTCTATGACAAACCGTTTCTCAAGTTTGAGCGCCTGATTGAAACCTATCTGGCCACCGCTCCCAAAGGGTTCAATTCGTTCCGCATGGCGATGCCTGTCTGGCTGCGCGAAAAGCTATTCCTCAAAGACCTTCTGGTCAAAGAATTGCGCCAGATTGAACCCGGTTTTTCGCCCGAAAAGCTGATGTTCACAGAACACCACGTCAGCCATGCCGCCAGCGCCTTTTTCCCATCGCCCTATGAAGAAGCCGTGGTTTTGACGGTGGACGGCGTCGGCGAATGGGCGACGACAACTGTTGGCATTGGCAGGGGTAACGAATTGAAAATGGTGAAAGAGCTGCATTTTCCGCACTCTCTTGGCCTGCTCTATTCGGCGTTTACCTATTATACCGGTTTCAAAGTGAACTCTGGCGAATACAAGGTGATGGGGCTGGCCCCCTACGGAGAGCCAAAGTACCGCGATCTGATCCTTGATAAGCTGGTCGATCTGAAAGACGACGGATCGTTTCGTCTGAACCAGAAGTACTTTAATTACACTTCGGGTCTGACCATGACGAACAAGGCGTTGGAAAAGCTATTTGGTCAGCCAGTCCGCAAGCCCGAAACCGAAGAACTGACGCAATTTCACATGGATATAGCGGCATCCGTACAGGCGGTGACCGAAGAAATTATCTTGCGGATCACGCGTGCGCTGGCTGTTGAATATGGCATCTCCAACCTTTGCATGGCCGGCGGTGTGGCACTAAACTGCGTTGCAAACGGCAAAATCCTGCGCGATGGCGCGTTCAAGAACCTTTGGGTGCAACCAGCAGCCGGGGACGCGGGTGGTGCGCTGGGTGCGGCCTATGCTGCATGGCATCAGGAATTGAACAATCCACGCACAGTGTCGGACGGTGACATGATGCACGGCTCTTATCTGGGACCGTCCTATGACGAGGACCAGATTGCAGCCGAATTAACCAGCGCCGGTGCGCATTTTACCACCCACAACGATTCTGAGATTGGCGATTTGGCAGCTCAGGCGCTTGCTGATGGCAAGGCCGTTGGTTGGTTTCAGGGCCGGATGGAATTTGGACCTCGCGCGCTTGGTGCGCGCTCAATTCTTGGTGATCCGCGATCCGAGGCGATGCAGAAGATGCTGAACCTCAAGGTCAAATACCGCGAAAGTTTCCGACCCTTTGCGCCATCAGTGCTGCGTGAGGACGTTGCCGATTGGTTTGAGCACGATGGTGATAGCCCCTATATGCTTATTGTTGCGGATGTTCAGAAATCCATCCGCCGGGAAATGACCGACGACGAAAAAGCGCTGTTTGGTATCGACAAGCTGAACGTAAAGCGGTCGGAAATTCCGGCCGTGACCCATGTTGATTATTCAGCGCGGGTTCAAACCGTGCACAGTGACACAAACCCCCAATATCATTCGCTTATTTCAAAGTTCAAAGACCTCACGGGCTGCGCATTGGTGGTTAACACCTCGTTTAATGTCAGAGGAGAACCCATCGTTTGCACGCCCTCAGACGCCTTTCGCTGTTTCATGGGAACCGACATTGAGGTGCTTGCAGTCGGCAACTGTCTGTTGCGAAAAGAGGATCAGGACCAGTCGCTGAAAGAAAACTATGAAACCAAGTATGAGTTGGATTAACCTTCGCTTGGGCTTTGCATTTTCCTAGTTAATCTTTGCATTATCATAGTGTTACAGACTTAAACCGCCAACCCGGATGTCAGCCCCAGCTATAATTGAAGCTGACGCTTATGCGTTCCTCATCTGCCATGTTCAGCGGCACTTCGTGGCGCAGCCAGCTTTCCCATAACAGAATATCACCGACTTTGGGCGCAACATAAATGAAACTGCGCAGATCGGCGCGCGCGTCTGGTCGGCGACCCGGCGCGGTCATCATCATCTGCAGGCGCGGGTCTTCGAATTTGATGGCGCTGGCGCCTTCGGGCATCGACACATAGGTGGTGCCGCTGATCACGCTATGGGGGTGGATATGCGAGGTATGCACGCCTCCGGGGGGCAGGATGTTGATCCACAGGCTGTCCAGTTTGATCTTTTTGTCGCCCAGATCAAATTCCAGATCTTTGACGAAGGCCGCCACATGTTTGTCCAGCACCTTGACCAGATCCTTAAAGACCGGAAAGCGCCAGGCCAGATCATCCAGCGACGCATAGCTGGTGTAACCGGCATAGTCGTTTTCTTCGCACCATGTTTGCCCGGCCTCATCATCCTCGGCAATCACCAAACAAGAGGTTTCAAGTTCGCCCGCATCCGGAGCCTTGCCGACCTCGTTCAGGGCAGCGTGATAAAGACGGGTGACAAAGAGTGATTCAATCTGTGACATGGTGCTGTCATAGCCCAGTACAGCCGTGGGTCAATTGCGATCTTTGTCTCAGTGAGGTTTCGGTGAAATTTCTGTGAAGTTTCAGTGAAAATCCCGACTGGGGAAAAGCCGCTTGGCCTGCTCGCGGGGGTGTCGGGCAGCTTTGAGCACGGGCCTGCGCGGGGCATCATCGGCTTGTGGCAGGGTTATGCCAATCGCGTCATCCAGCGGGTGGCCCAATTCAGACAGATAATGCGACATATCGGTGATATCCTGCGCGATCAGATGCACAACAATGCCTTCGCGTTGCAAATACCCCGTGACCCGCAGCAACCGCCCGCCCATCACAGCGCGGCGGAATTGTTCATAGACCTTGGGCCAGACCACGACATTTGACACGCCGGTTTCATCCTCAAGCGTCAGAAAAATCACCCCGGATGCCGTACCCGGTCGCTGGCGGGT
>JAHRVZ010000196.1 GCA_019090405.1 Paracoccaceae bacterium | reverse complement strand
TTGGGATGTATCCCAAGAATGAACATATCGGCGTGGATGTCGCGCATCGCCCGGATGGGTTTTATGGTTTGGCCAAGTGTTTCAGCGAAGACCTGGCGCGAATGTATTGGGAAAAGCGCGGTGTCGAAGCCGTGTGTTTGCGTATCATGTCCTGCGCTGCCGTGACCAATCCACGGGCGCTGGGGTCTTGGTTGTCTGAGGCTGATCTGGTGCGGTTGGTCGAACGTTCGATAGATACGCCGGTCACAGGGTTTGCAATTGCATATGGCGTGTCGGCCAATGACCGAAGCCCGGTTGATAATGCAGCGGCCTCTTTTTTGGGTTATCGCCCGCAGGATAATGCCGAACAGTTTGCCGACGAAATATTGGCCAGTTCAGATCCGCTGGACCCGCAGGATGGGGCGCATATGTGCCATGGTGGACCGTTTGCGACCACCGGATTGGGCGTCAGCGCGATAGCAGCATTGAATCTGGCCGAGGACTGATCTGGTGGCAATTGCGCGAAACCGGCTTTATTTCTTTTCTGAACACCAACTTTGACCCCCAACAAATTTGAGGTCTTGAACCGGAGATATAAGACATGAGCGAAACGCCTAAAACCGTTGCAATTGTTGGGGCTGGTATCGTCGGTGTGTCGACTGCAATCTGGTTGCAGCGTGCCGGGCACAAAGTGATTTTGATTGATCGGGCCGGGCCGGCCGAAGGCACCAGTTTTGGCAACGGCGGGGTTTTGGCCTCATGTGCGATTGTGCCTGTGACGGCCCCCGGATTGCTGGCCAAAGCGCCGAAAATGCTGTTCAGCCGCAACCAGCCGCTATTTTTGAAATGGGGATATCTGCCGCGCCTGTTGCCTTGGTTGGTCAGGTATCTGGGTCATGCCAACACCAAAGACGCCACACGCATAGCGGCGGCCCTAGCGCCGATTATCGGGGACAGTCTGGCCGATCATCAGGCTTTGTCTGATGGGACAGGTGCTGAAAAATGGGTGGTTCCGTCGGATTATCTGTTTGTCTACAAGGACCGCGCACAATTCGAAAGCGAGGCATTTGGCTGGGCGTTGCGGGCCGCCAATGGATTTGAGTGGGACGAGCTTGAGGGCGAAGCAGTCAAGCAATATGACCCGACTTTTGGGCCTGATCTGCAATTTGCCATTCGTCTTAAAAACCACGGGCGGATTACCGATCCGGGGCAGTATGTCAAAGATCTGGCCGCATATGTCGAACGTCAGGGCGGGCAGTTTATCAAGGCTGATATTACTGATTTTAC
The DNA here is from genome assembly GCA_019090405.1 of Paracoccaceae bacterium. Taxonomy (GTDB): domain Bacteria; phylum Pseudomonadota; class Alphaproteobacteria; order Rhodobacterales; family Rhodobacteraceae; genus NORP181. Next base: position 5,330 of record JAHRVZ010000196.1, on the reverse strand, counting down.
ACATGAAAACGACAAAGTTAGCGGTGTTGAAATCAAAGGAGGCGTGGTTGTCCCCTGTGACGCGGTTGTTGTTGCTACCGGCGTTTGGAGCGGGCCACTGGCCAACAAGCTGGGTCTTTCTGTCCCGCTCGAGACCGAACGCGGCTATCACATCGAATTCTGGAACCCATCTTTCATGCCGCAAGTACCGGTCATGGTGTCCTCGGGCAAATTTGTTGCCACGCCGATGGACGGGCGGCTGCGCCTTGCCGGCGTTGTAGAATTTGGCGGACTGGACGCCCCGGCCTCTGAGGCACCGTTGGATTTACTGCGCAGGAACGCGCGGATGGCGTTTCCGGGGCTGACTTGGTCTGAAGAAACCGAATGGATGGGCCACCGCCCCGCTCCGGTGGATTCGATCCCGGTTATTGGCGAAGTGCCGGGTCTGTCAGGGGCATATACCGGTTTTGGTCACCATCATGTTGGCCTGACTGGTGGTCCCAAAACCGGCCGCCTGTTGGCACAGCTCATTTCGGGCCAGCAACCAAATGTTGACCTAAGCGTTTATTCACCTGCACGATACATTGCGTGACTCTTGTGTCTGTCCCTAAAGGATAACCCGGTGTTCAGCTTGTCCCGGCCCCTTGTCATCAATGGCAAAAACGGCCCCATTGTTCGGTTTCTCTGCAATCTGGTCAGCCGAAAGAGTCTGCGTGGCTGACGTGCAGAACAGAGTGCTTAGGTCTGGTCCTCCAAACGCCGGGCAGGTGGTCTGCAAGGCGTCTAACTTTAGTACCCCAAGCAATTTTCCATCTGCGTCATAGCACGACATTCCGGACCCGCCGTATTTGGCGATCCAAAGGTTGCCCGACATGTCCACCACTGCGCCATCGGGCAGAATATCAGTTTCGCGTAAATTGATGAACACATCGGGATCACCTGTTGGCCACCCGGTTTTTTCATCCAGCGCCTGACGCATGACCAATTGCGTTGGTGTGTCAGTATAATAGGCGCACCTGCGATCCGGCGTGAAACAGATCGCGTTGGGAACCGTGATATTGTCGAACAACCGGCGCAACTCGCCTCTATGAAAGCGATAAATCGCGCCGGCTTCGAACTCTGCTGATTTGCCCATTGTCCCAATCCAAAACCCGCCCCAGGGATCCGCACGTCCATCATTTGAGCGCGTCACAGGGTTATCCGCTTCAAGCGGCACCACCAAATCGCGGCTTTTGTCGGAAAGGGAAAATCGCCAAAGCCCGGTTTCAGAGGCAACCAGCAATGTGTCAGTATCAACCCAGCCAGCAGCTGAAACGTTTTCATCGAAATTCCATTCAACCGGACCATCTGTCGTGCGCGACACAAGCCGGTTTTCGGTGATATCAAACCAGAAAAGTTGATTGCGTTGCGGGTGCCAAAGCGGACCTTCACCCAGTCTGCAGCGGCGATCATCATATACATAGGCGGTCATTTTATCGCCTCATCCTTATATCGCACAACATTTTCAGCGCGTTTTGCAACCTTATTGGCGGTCATCCCCGGTTTGCAAATCGCGGCGCCAAGCCCAAATCCATCAGCTCCGGATGCCCGCGTGCCGAAGGCTAGGATTGAACGGCTCATGTGGTCCCTTTCATGAGCCGGTGGGCGGTGGTCAGTCCGGCCAGCGTCATGCGGGTGGCGTCGGCAATCGTGGCAGGCGCGCCCTGACGGGCAAGCGCGCTGGCATAGATTTCGGCGGTTTTGTCCGCGCCGACAATGGCGATATTCTGGCCCAGCCAGTAGGGGCGCGATGCGGCAAGTTCTGCGCCGATCAACTGGCCCGAAAGCCGTGATCGGGCCGTAGGTTTCGGCTGACCATTCAGCAGATCGTCCGCGCGCAGCGAAAACAGCCGCGCGGCAAGGCGTTCAGGTTTTGACATTGCATCATCGACGGCCTCAAGAAAGGTTGTTTCGTCCCAACCGGTGGTCGCAATGGAATGGCGTAGCACCGTGTGCTGGCTAAGGCTGGCAAAAAGCTCTCCGGTCATGAAAGTCTGAAAACTGACAACTTCACCGGCACTGACAAGCACCCATTTGCTATGTGTGCCGGGCATGCAAATGACGCCGTCCCAGCCGGGGTTCAGCGCCAGAAACCCCGCGATCCGGGTTTCTTCGCCGCGCATCACATCCGCAGGGTTGGACTGTTTCAGGCCGGGGATGATGTGAACCGCAATTGCCGCGCTTTTTGTTTCAACCAAAACTGGCAGGCCAAGCGGTGTTGTCGGAACCGCCCTGTAGGGGGTCTCGTTCCAGTCTTGTTTTGCGTCAACCATGCCGCAGGCGATGACAGGCGTTGGATCAGGGCCAACCCAGCCAGAGATCAGGTTCAGCAACGTCGGCTCAAACGCTTTGGGCGATAGGTCAGACATTTCGTCAGTCGACTCTGCCTTGGCCAAGGGGGTCGCCCCCTGCATGGCCCACGCGCGCAGATGGGTGGTGCCCCAATCGACAGCAATCCAGTTTGGTTTGGAAGAGTGTGGCAGCGTGTACTCCTGACATTCGGTGCGGCAGTAACAAAGTGGGTTGCCGTGATGACTGCCAGAGTCAGTTTCCAATTTCAATGCGCAACGCTGTTTTGCGACGTACTATCGTGCCAGACTAGCGTGACAGATTTCCGACCAGAAAATCAATGAGCGCTCGCACCTTGGGCTGTGTGAACTGACCCGGTGGATAGATCGCATTGACGCATTGCTGCATGACGGGCAGATCAGGCATGACGTCGACGATGTGTCCCATATCCATTCCCCGGCGAAACAAAAATTCGGGCAAATAGGCAATGCCAAGCCCCGACGCTGACGCCGTAAGCAATGATTGCCCGTCATTGATGCTCAGGCGCCCATCGGCACGAATCTGTCGCAATTTTCCATTTGCGTCTGGCAGTTTCCACTGGTTGTCCCCAACGCTGTTTGAATGTTGCAAAAGCGTGTGATGAGCCAAGTCTTCGATGTTTTCCGGGTGTCCATATGCTGCCAGATAATCAGGGCTGGCCACCAATCGAAAACTGGTTTGAGTGAGCTTGCGCGCCCGCATGCTGCTGTCTTTTTGCGTACCAATTCGAATAGCCAAATCAATCCGCTCGTTGATCAGGTCTACGGGTTTGTTATCCAGAATGACCTCTACCCGGATGTCCGGAAAATCATTCAAAAACGCGACCAGCAGAGGCGCAAGTATGTGAATGCCGAAATCGTTGTCGGCACTGACGCGCAGGGTTCCTGAGGGTGAAGAATGTAAAGAGGTCACCAAAGCATCAGCATCGCCCGCATCGTTTAGAATTCGGGTGGCCCGATCATAATAGGCCAGCCCAATCTCAGTCGGACAGACCCGACGTGTAGTGCGGCTTAGCAGATGGGTGCCAAGACGCGTTTCAAGGCTTGAGATATGTTTGGAAACCGTCGACTTGGCGACGCCCATTTTGCGTGCAGCATCCGAGAATCCACCCTCTTCGACGACGGTGGCAAAGGCTTCCATTTCTATTAGACGACCCATGTCAAACTACCTTTATAAGTTGGCGGACACAGATCAAAATTGTCGGATAGTCTTTGGTCCGCTATTCGGTTGATATGGAGAGAGCGGTTCGCGAACAGTTTATTTCCCGGGTCATCCCATTCGGAATCTCGGCCAATATTTTTGTTTTTTGGCCAGATAATGTGCTAAACGGTTTCAGATCAGGTGTTCCACCAAAAAAATTATGCTGAACAAATTGAGATTGCCAACAATCCCGGCTGGATTACTCAGTCCGAATGCTGTGGTCTGAAAAAGAGTGTTTTGAAAAGTTCATTAGTTTGGAAATCGGAGACTTTAATGCAGGAATCGACGCCGCTTCATGGCTCTATCTATGTGAAAATTCTGGCCAAGACATTGCGGGATCAGGGATATTCTGAGCAACAGATTTTTGCCGGTTCAGGACTAAAGGCCATGGATTTTGAGGCACAGCGTCCAACTGCGCCATTTGGCAAAGTGGCGGCATTTTTTGAAAATGCAGCCAAGTTGACCGGCAATGACATTCTGGGTCTGGAAAATGGCATCAAACGCGATTTCCATCTTAGCGGTTTGATATCCTATGTCGGCACTGCGTCTCCTACTGTTTTGGATGCTCTTAAAAACATTGCGTGCTATCGTCGTGTGTTCAGCGATGCCATTGAAATGAACGTGGACTCATTGGCGAAAGACGGACGATTGATTTGGTCCTTCAGGGTGCCAACCACGGTCGAGAGGCGTCAGCATGTTGAATTCAGCGGCATCGGTTTACTGGTGTCTATGCGGTTATGTACCAATCGCGAAATTCGCCCGGATATTGTGACGTTTCGCCATTCCAGAAACACCAATTTACAGGCCTTTGCGCGCAGTTTCGGGTGCAAAGTTTTATTTGATCAGCGTGAAAACTGCATTCAATTCAAGCCGTCAGATCTGGAACTGAATCTGGTAACTGCAGATAACGAACTTTATTCTGTACTGACTGAATATTGTGACATCGTCCTGCAAAGTAAGTCGCGCAACACGTCGGATTTATTGATTGATGTAGAGCGCGCGATTGCTGACCGGCTGACCATCGGTGAAGCAACGCAACACCACGTCGCCAAAACACTTGGAATGAGCGCGCGTACTTTGTCGCGGCGTCTGGCCAAAGAGGGAACGACATTCTTTAAAACGGTCGAGAATTTGCGCCATTCATTGGCTCAACGGTATTTGTCCAACAGCGATCTGGTGCTTGCCGAAATAGCATACCTGCTGGGCTATTCCGGGCTTAGCAGTTTCAATGACGCGTTCAAGCGCTGGACTGGCAAGACTCCGGGTCAGTATCGCGGAAACTGAACTTATGTGATTTGCCTAACCGTTTGAACTATGAGGCTTTGATCAAGGTAGAGGGGAAATTTTTGCAATATTTCCCCCTAAACTGTGTGATTACTGTGCTTCCTGCCTGTGACAAAGGGATAGGCTGGTGCCGTTCCTGTCCCTTGCCAACGGACAATACGCATTGCACTTTGTTAGCGCTATCAGTACTATGCGCTCAAATGTGCAGAGGATCGAGAAAATGGCAGTCAAAATTGCAATTAACGGGTTTGGTCGAATTGGCCGTTGTGTCCTGCGGGCATGGATCGAATCCGGTCGCGACGATGTTGAGATTGTTGCGGTCAATGATCTGGGACCAATCGAGACTAGCGCCCATTTGCTGAAGTTCGATTCCGTCCACGGCATGCTTAATGTTGACGTGACTGTTGATGGCGATCATCTGATCGTAGGGCAGCACCGCATTCTGGTTACAGCCGAGCGGAACCCCGAGGATTTGCCTTGGGCCGACATCGACATCACGT
>JAHRVZ010000195.1 GCA_019090405.1 Paracoccaceae bacterium | reverse complement strand
TCGTCATCGGTTACGGTTACATGTGCAATCCAAAGCGCGCCCATTTCAGTTCTCCAATACAGTTTCTGCCGCTTTGATCGCAGCCTCGGAATTTGTCACATCACGGCCACCACCTTGCGCCATGTCGGCGCGGCCACCGCCACCTTTGCCACCAAGTTCGCCCACAGCAGCCCGGACCAGATCAACCGCCGAAACTTTATCAGTCAGGTCAGCAGTTACACCCGCCGCCACGGCAGCCTTGCCGCCAGCATCCGCAATAAGCAAGACAACACCGCTGCCAAGCCGCTCTTTGTGTTCATCAATCAACGATGGAAGATCTTTGCCAGTGACACCAGAAATCACCTGAGCAACGATCTGTATCCCATTGATTACGCGTGATTCTACCGCCGCTGCCCCAGTCCCGGACATCGCCAGTTCACGGCGCAATTGCGCCAGTTCGTTGGTCAACTCACGTACCTTGGACTGCTCTCCTCTGATCCGATTAACCAAATCATCTGGCGTCGTCTTGAACTCGGCCAAAGCCGCGTTCAGAACCGTCTGCATCTGTCGCCCATAACGCGTTGCCCCGCTTCCGGTTAGTGCCTCGATCCGGCGCACGCCGGCACTACTGGCACTGTCGCCAAGCAACACAAATTCGCCAATATCACCGGTGCGCGCCACATGGGTGCCACCGCACAGTTCCAATGAATAGGTTTGCCCGTCAGACCCTTTGCCCGATTCCGGCATAGTGCCCATCGAGACAACCCGCACTTCATCGCCGTATTTTTCGCCAAACAACGCCTGAGCGCCCATGCCACGGGCATCATCCGGGGTCATGATCCGCGTTTCGACCGAAGAATTCTGACGGATAAAGTCATTCACTTCGACCTCAATCCGGTTCAATTCGTCGCTGCTCAAAGGCTGGCCATGACTAAAATCAAACCGCAGCCGGTCATGATCGTTCAATGATCCGCGCTGCGCCACATGATCGCCCAAAGCCCGGCGCAATGCCTCATTCAACAAATGTGTCGCCGAATGGTTCGCCCTAATGCCTGTGCGGCGATCGTGATCAACCGCCAATGTGGCAGCCTCTCCCATACGTATTTCGCCTTTTGTCACCTTGGCTACATGCACAAAAACCCCTGCGGTTTTATGGGTATCTGTCACCCGCGCCTCGCCGCTTTCCGTGCGAATGATGCCGCTGTCACCAACCTGACCACCGCTTTCAGCGTAAAAAGGCGTCTGGTTCAGCGCAATCTGTACGTTTTCACAGGCCTTGGCGGCATCAACTCCGGCACCACCCTGCACCAGAGCAATAATCTGCCCTTCAGCGTTTTCAGTGTCATACCCCAGAAAATCAGTTGTGCCGTCGGCATCTGCCACATCAAACCAGATTGTCGCGTCCTTGGCCTCGCCTGACCCGGCCCATGCCGCCCGTGCTTTGGCCTTTTGCTCGGCCATTGCCGCATCAAACCCATCGGTATCCACCGTGCGACCCTTTTCGCGCAGCGCATCCTGCGTCAGATCAAGTGGGAAACCGTAAGTGTCATACAGTTTAAATGCGGCCGCACCCGATAACGCCTGATCGTCGGCAAGGCCTGCGACTTCATCGTCCAGCAGACGCAATCCGCGATCCAGAGTCTGTTTGAACCGGATTTCCTCTTGCTTCAGCGTATCTTCGATCAGCGCCTGTGCCTGACCCAATTCAGGATAGGCCGCCCCCATTTGTTGCACCAAAGCGGGGACTAGTTGATACATCAACGGGTCTTTCGTTCCCAACAAATGCGCATGGCGCATGGCGCGGCGCATGATCCGGCGCAACACATAGCCGCGTCCATCATTGGACGGCATCACCCCATCTGCTAACAAGAATGACGTCGATCGCAAGTGATCCGCAATCACCCGATGATGTGTTTTTCCCGGTCCGTCCGGGTCGGTGCTTGTCGCGTCGGCACTTGCCTCAATCAGGTTGCGCATCAAATCGGTGGCGTAATTATCGTTGGTACCTTGCAACAGCGCCGCAACCCGTTCGATCCCCATACCCGTATCAATAGATTGGTTGGGCAACGCAGTGCGCGATCCATCCTCGAATTGTTCATATTGCATGAACACAAGGTTCCAGATCTCAACAAACCGGTCGCCGTCCTCATCCGGGCTGCCCGGAGGACCACCCCAAATGTGGTCGCCATGGTCATAAAAAATCTCAGAACAGGGACCACACGGACCAGTTGGTCCCATCATCCAGAAATTGTCATTTGTGGCGATGCGAATAATCCGATCATCGCCAATTCCGGAAACCTTTTTCCAGATATCCGCAGCTTCGTCGTCATCATGGTAAACGGTGACGATAAGTTTATCCTTTGGGATTTCCAGCTCTTTGGTCAGCATTTCCCAGGCAAACGGGATCGCATCGGATTTGAAATAGTCTCCAAAGCTAAAATTTCCCAGCATTTCAAAGAACGTATGGTGCCGCATTGTATAGCCGACATTGTCCAGATCGTTATGCTTGCCCCCAGCGCGCACACATTTTTGTGCGGTCGTGGCACGCGTATAGTCTCGCGTTTCGACTCCGGTAAACAGGTTTTTGAACTGAACCATGCCCGAATTAACAAACATCAGCGTTGGGTCATTGCGTGGCACCAGCGGACTAGAATCCACGACCTCATGCCCATGCTTGGAATAATAGTTCAGAAATGTGGATCGAATGTCATTCAGCGTGCGCATTTTTGGTCTCTTTGCGGCCGGAATTGAAAGGTGTCAAAGGTTTAGCGGCCAGTTCGCCGACTGTCCACAGTGGCAAACAGCAAACAGGGCGCGCCATCCAGCACGCCCTGCTCTGTATAATTGTGTTAGCGTGTTACGCCTCGAGAATATCGTCCCCGGCATCCGCGGCGAATTCCGGAGCTTCGAAATCAAGCCCATGCGCGGCCCTGATCTTGTCCTCGATCTCATAGGCTATCCGGCCATTGTCACGCAGGAATTGCTTGGCATTTTCACGCCCCTGCCCAATGCGTTCGTCACCATAGCTGAACCAGGATCCAGACTTGGCGACCACACCGGCAACGACACCAAGATCTAGAAGTTCACCCATTTTTGAGATTCCTTCGCCATACATGATGTCAAATTCAACCTGTTTGAATGGCGGAGCAACTTTGTTTTTGACCACTT
>JAHRVZ010000194.1 GCA_019090405.1 Paracoccaceae bacterium | reverse complement strand
CTTGTGACGGGTTCAATACCGGACCCGCAAGACCGATGATTGCTGCCGCAATCGCCAACATCCGCAATAGCAACAACCACCAAGGGGTCCGGTCTGAAACGCTTTCGTCGTCCTTGAGTCCAAGCAGCAGCGCCACACCGGGAAACCGTCGCCGAATTGGCGCAGGCGGTACAGCGCGCAGGATGATCCACAGGACCGGCAAGGCGATAAGCCCCAGCAACAGCCAAGGCGATGCAAAGCCGATTCCGCCCAGAACCGTCATCGGCTACCCCCGTCCAGTGCCCGATATAGCCAAAGCAACGCCGATTGCGCGCTGTCATTGGTATGATGCAGACCCAGATGCCAGCCAGTGGTAAGGCACAGGGCTTGCAATTCGTCTTTGCGCGCGGCGAGGCGGTCAAGATAACGGCTGCGCAATTCACCTGCCTTCAGGGTTTCGTGACGAAGTGAGCCTCCGATGCTTTCAAATATGGTGCGCCCCTGAAACGGGAACAATTCTTCGCTGGGGTCCAATATCTGCAAGACAACACCACGCACGCCACGATCGGCGGCTTTGGTCAGGGCCAGTGTGACCTCTTTCATGTCGCCGAGAAAATCCGAGATAAACACGGCACGTGCATGGGGAATCATCGCGCGGTGTTCCGGTGCAGAATAATCTTCCGGAGCATCAATGGTAAAGGTATCAGCCAGCCGGATCATCTGCGCATTGCCGCGACGGGGCGGCAAAGTTGGGCCAGTCAGCCCCACTCGTTCACCACCGCGTAGCAACAGGATCGCAGTGGACAGGGCGAGCAGACGGGCGCGGTCGATTTTGGTTGGCAGGTCTTTTCCCGAGGCAAAGCGCATCGAAGCCCCCTGATCGACCCACATCATCACCGATTGGGCAATCTGCCATTCGCGTTCGCGCACGAATTGCTGATCGCCAAGGGCCGACCGGCGGTGGTCAATCATACGCTTGCTGTCGCCCAATTGCACCGGGCGATACTGCCAGAAATCATCCCCCAACCCGGCACGCCTGCGCCCGTGATCGCCAAGCATGACAGTTCCGGCCAGATGTTCGGCCCGCGCCAAAAGCGGCGGCAGGCGGCTGGCTTCGCCCTCAGACCGTTCACGTAAGGACGGGTTTGATGTCACGCGGCGGCCTCGGCCCGGGTCAGGGCTGTGGTGGTCGTTTCAATGAGGTCAGACAGGCTGTCACCACGGGCACGGGCGGCAAAGTTCAGCGCCATGCGATGGCTGAGAACCGGACGCGCCATGTCGATGACATCTTCGGCATTTGGGGCAAGGCGACCCTGCAGTAATGCGCGCGCGCGCACCGTTAGCATCAGCGCCTGTGCGGCGCGTGGTCCTGGCCCCCATGAAACGCTGGATCTGACAAGCTCAGAGGCGTCGGGCTCATCGGGACGAAAGGCGCGCACCAGATCAAGGATCAAGTCCACGACAGAATCACCAACGGGCATCCGCCGCAGCAGGGTTTGTGCGGCCAAAAGCTCACCCTGACTGAACACCTGAGGAGAGTCGTCTTCGGTCACACCGGTGGTCGCAAGCAATATGTCGCGTTCGGTATCGCGATCAGGATAAAGGACGTCGACCTGCACAAGAAACCGGTCAAGCTGTGCCTCGGGCAGCGGATAAGTGCCTTCTTGTTCGATCGGGTTTTGGGTGGCCAGAACGTGGAATGGCGCATCCAGAGGCCGGTCTTCTCCGGCGACGGTGACAACACGTTCCTGCATTGCCTGCAGCAGGGCGGATTGGGTGCGCGGACTGGCGCGGTTGATTTCATCCGCCATCAGCAGTTGGCAAAATATCGGTCCCGGCACAAAACGGAAACTGCGACGTCCGTCGGTGTCGGTATCCAGAACCTCAGAGCCAAGGATATCAGCAGGCATCAGATCAGGGGTGAACTGGATACGGTTGCCATCCAGACCCATCACGGTGGACAAGGTTTCGACCAGCCGCGTTTTACCCAATCCGGGTAATCCGATCAGTAGCGCATGACCGCCACACAGTAATGCGGTCAGGGTCAGGTCAACAACCCGTTCTTGCCCAATGAAGCGACGGGTGATCGACGCCTTGGCATCTGTCAGCTTTTGTTCCAGTGCTTCGATTTCGGCGACCAGATCGGTAGGATTGGACATGACTTTCCTTTCACAGGGCGTGTATAGTTCTATGTAAGTGTATCGTGCCCAGAGGGAATGGCAAAAGCAATGAGCGGACAAAATACTGTTACTCCATCGGCAGAAGGCATCGCTGCCACTGTTCGGGCGGCCAAATCACGCGGATTACCGCCGGTTCACCTATGGAACCCCGAATATTGCGGCGAACTGGACATTCGAATCGCTCGGGATGGGACGTGGTTTTATTTGGGCACACCGATTGGTCGGCCTGAGTTGGTGAAACTGTTTTCGTCGATTCTGAAGAAAGAGGACGGGAGTTATTATTTGGTGACTCCGGTTGAGAAGGTCGGAATCGTCGTGGATGACGCGCCATTTGTGGCGGTGGATTTTGAGGTTTCGGGGCAAGGGCGGGATCAGGTTTTGCGATTTGAGACTCAGGTGGGGGATTTTGCAGATGCCGGGCCAGATCATCCAGTGCGGGTTGTGCGCGATGCAGAGACCGGCGAACCGTCGCCTTATGTGTTAATCCGGGCAGAACTGGAAGCGCTGATTGATCGCAAAAGTTTCTATCGTTTGGTCGAGTTGGGAGAACATCATAACGGTTGGTTTGGTATTTGGTCAAAGGGCATGTTTTTTGAGGTGATTCCGTCGGCCGAACTGGATGGAATTTAGCGTGGTTTGACCTAATTGAGACGGGCCTGTGGCCCGTCACGATATGCTCCGCAATTTTCCTGCAGAAAATGGCGGTCTGTGCCTTCGGCGAGGATATTTTTACCAAAATGAAACGAGGGGATATGGCGTCAGATGATCCGTATTTCCTGATGAGGTCGTCTATATGCCTAAATTTGCTGCCAATTTGACGATGTTGTTTTCCGAGTTGCCATATCTGGATCGGTTCAAGGCAGCAGCTGAAGTCGGCTTTAGGGCTGTTGAAATCCTGTTTCCCTATGATGTTGCAGTTGAGACCACACAGGAGGCGCTGGTCGACAACGGTTTGGATCTGATCTTGATCAACGCACCTCCGTTAGGGGATGATGACGCGACCCGGGGATTCGCGGCGCTGGCGGGGGGCGAAGCACAGTTTGAAATCGCTATGCAGAGGGTATTGCATTTTGCCAATGTGTTGGGGCCAAATTTTGTTCATGTCATGGCTGGTTATACCAAAGGCGATGCGGCCGAGGCGACCTTTGTGCGCAATCTAAGGTGGGTTGCGGATCAGGCGCCGCAACAAAACTTTACTATAGAGCCGCTAAATTCGGGTGATCAGCCGGGGTATTTTCTGGATAATTACGATTTGGCCGCAAGGGTTTTGGATCAAGTGGACCGGCCCAATGTTGGTCTGCAATATGACAGCTATCACGCACATATTATTCATGGCGATGCGTTGCAGGTTTGGCGACGGTTCAAAAACCGGTCAGTCCATGTTCAGGTCGGAGCCACCCCGGCGCGCAGTGAACCTGCATCTGGGCCTATTGATTTTCCGCGATTGTTTGTCGATATAGACGCCAGTGATTATGCTGGCTGGGTCAGTGCAGAATACCACCCAAGCACAAAGCATACAAAAAATAGCCTGGGCTGGATGGCCTGAACTAAGGATACCAAATTATGTTTCCAGCCCGTTTTGCACCTGTCCTGTTCGGGTTTATCCTGTCGGGCATCATGTCTTGCATTGTGTCCGGTATCGCAACCTGGCGCGAAGTTGGCCTGACTGACATGTTCGTCAGTTCATGGATAGGGTCATGGACATTCAGTTGGCCCATAGCGTTCTGCACTGTGCTGTTTATTGCCCCAGCCACGCGACGTTTGGTGGCGTGGTT
>JAHRVZ010000193.1 GCA_019090405.1 Paracoccaceae bacterium | reverse complement strand
TCAATAAATTCGCCGGTTAGAAAGTCAAAAATACCCATGAAATCAAATCCTTACTCTTTAGGTGTCAGTCGGGTGCAGGTCACAGATTCTGCCCCATCAAATCGCGTGCAATGATGCGGACGACCGGGCGGGCCTGATCTGCGGTCATGCCTTGTTTCAGGCGAGGGTCATACAGCATTTTCAGCAAAAGTTCGTCATGGCTGGTCAGCAACGCAAATTCGTCGTCATCATTAAAGATCGAAGGCCGAGCGGCAGCGCTGTCATTGGGAAGACCCAAGCCTTGCGCGATTTCTTCGTGGATGCAGGACAGGCGCACCAGATCTGGGTGTTCAGCCCGGATCAAAGCCACCGCACGGGTGTAGTTATTGGGTGAATTGCTGCCAGATACGGCCACCACAAGACAATAGATCGACCGGGGCAGGTCGCGAAACAGATCAAGTTCGGTCTGGCTGATGTTGGGGACCAGTTGCTTAAGCCGGGTTTGGATAAAATCACGGTCGTCTTCGCCTGCGACAAAGACGTGGAAATTGGCGTTACGCGTGGTGTTGCTGATCGAATGTCCCGTCACACGCGCCAGCCGGTTGGTGTAGTTTTTCACACTGGCTGCATCGCGGGCGCGCTGATCGGCGGGGACACTGGCGCCAAATTCGGTGCCAATGCGGACTGGTCCACCCCATCGGCTAAGCCGCTCGCTGCCGCCTGAACCGGGCGTTAACGTTCCACGGGTATATTCGCTGAAGAACGCGATCTGTTCAAAGTTGGTGGCCAGTGTATCGGGGGTGAACGGCGTGTCCGGACCACCTCCATCGGTGCGTAACAACCCATGCGTCAGCAGATTGTTCTGAACGACCCTGTAATAGTGTTCAAGATCTTGACTTTGGGGTGATCGCGGTACGGGCGCTGTGGGTGCAGAAACGGCGCTGGGTGCACGATCGGAACTGGTCATTTCACACCCGATCAATACCAGTGCGCCTATCAGCATCAAACCGCTCTGCAATGTCCACGTGAACCGCATGGTTGTTTCCCTATGCCGGAACCGCAGAGCCAGCCGTGTCGCCGGTTTTGTCAGCGCGTGCCTTGGCCGAGGCAAGGGTATCGCGCAATTCGGTTTCCATCTTTTTCAACTCGACTTCGGCGGCGGCACGGTTGGCTTTGCCTTCGTCGGCGATTTGCAGGCTTTCCTGAATGGTGCCGATCAAATCGGCATTGGCCTGTTTCACAGCCTCGATGTCAAACACACCGCGTTCCATTTCCTGACGGATCAGTTGGTTGCTTTGGCGCAGGTTGGCCGCATTTGAGGTCAAAAGTTCATTGGTCAGGTCATTGGCCTCGTGTACCGCAGCCGCAGCTTCGGCGCTGCGCTGGATTGTGACCGCCTGAGCCAGTTGAGTTTCCCAAAGCGGCACGGTGTTCACCAGCGTCGAATTGATCTTGGTCACCAGTGATTTGTCGTTTTCCTGCACCAACCGGATTGATGGCAGCGACTGCATCGTCACCTGTCGCGTCAGTTTCAGATCATGTACCCGGCGTTCCAGATCATCCCGAGCCGCGCGCAGGTCGCGTAGTTCCTGCGCTCTGATGACCTTGTCATCTTCGGCCGCGGTCTCAACATTGGCTTCTTTGGCGGGAATGTCGGTGCTATCAATATCGTCGATCTTTTCCGCACCTGCGGCGATGTACAAAGCCAGTTCGTCGTAAAACTCCAACGTTTTTTCATAAAGCACATCCAGTGATTTGATGTCTTTAAGCAGCGTATGTTCATGCCCCAGAAGATCATCGGTCACTTTGTCGATCTGTTCCTGTACGTCTTCGAACCGGGCGGTGAACTGGGCAAAGGGCGCAGCCTTGCCAAGCAGCTTTTCCCACCAGCTTTGTTTGCGCCGCACGTCCAGTTCGCTGATCGAAAAACCGCGAATTGTTGTTACAATGCCACGTAGGCTGTCGCCTGCCGGTCCGACATCCTTGTTGCGCACATCCGCCAGCATTGCCTGTGAAATGGTCTGCAATTCCGCCTGCGCAGCCGAGCCAAAAGAAACGATTGACCCGGTGTTGGTCATATCTATTTCGTCCATACGCTTGCGGATTTCCGCGCCCACTGGTGCGTCTGCCTGTTTCAACGATACGATTTCGGTGCCGGGTTCCGGCAAGACAACGGCGCTGATTTCCTGAACCGCGGCGGTTGTGGCTGCGGCTTGTTGTTTGATACTGTCAGACATAATACTGGTTCCTTGCAATTGTGGTCAGCTGCATCACTTTGGGCGCACGCCTTCGCGCTGCAACCGTTCGCGAAGCACGTCGATTTCAATATTCAGATCGCTGCGATCATCCAGCAGCATTTTTTCGGTCCGGGCGGCAAAATTCGTTTCAAGATCATCCAGCAGGGCAAGATAGTCAGAGCGCGCCTGCGGATCAGGACCACGGGAATAAAGATCAGCAAACTTGATCGACGCGTCCCGTGCCCCTTTTAGATAAATTGTCAGATATTTACGGGCACCGGACAGGTCGCGCGGGTCTTCTTCGACGGTGCGAAACAAGGTGCGCGCCGTGGATTGAAACCGTTCAACCCTTGCTTCGATCTGGCGATCCCCAGCGCGCAGGATGGCGTCGGTCATTGCGTTCAAATAGGCTTCGGCTTCATTCACGGCGCGGGCGACGCGGTTTTGCTGAAAGGTGTCGACACCTTCCATACCCTTGTCTTTCATCGGATCAATACCAAAGGCAACGCTGTGAAGGACTGTCGCGATGACACCGTACAACACAGGCGCAATCACACCCGGCGCTGACGCGACAACATCTATCGACAATTCGGTTTTGAACGCAGCAATTGCGACGCCGATACCTGTTAACAAACTGGCGGCCATCTTGCGCGGAAAGGCCGGGCGGCGCGCGGTTTTACGGTTGTGAAATGCGGCCTCGGCGCGCAACCCCTGCCGCAATAGCCATGCGGCCAGGGTCAGTGCTCCGCCTGCGATCAGAGCCAGCGTCAGCCCAATTGCGCCATCGTTAAACGCAAGAAATACCAGCGGAATGGCCGGAATAAACAAAACATTCGCCCGGGTGCCCACCGGATCAACCCGCGCCACGTCAAACGGTTGCGGTTCAGCGGTCGGGTCGGTGTCGGGACTGTATTTGCTGCCATATCGTTTGGCCATGCCCTACAATCCCCCTAGCCAGCCAACGCTAACGCCAAACAACAGGATGATCAGCGCTATATAGGCTGCCTTTTGTATTCCGGATTGTGACATCAAGACCTCTAACGCTCTGGTTTACATGAAATCTAGGCGATGTGCTGCAATCTTGCTAGGGGGAACCGCGTCGCTTGTTGCTCATCCTTGGGCCATCTTTGCGGCGTGTACCCGCAGTTGGGGGTTTTGTCGGTCGCCGCCGCTGTGGTTTGGCGGGTTTCTGTTCCTGTGGTTCGGCATCTAGCCCCAGCTGATCGCGCACCACGCGCCGGCGGAGTTCTTCGACTTCGCCAACTTTCAGCGTGCCCAGTTGAAACGGTCCATATGATACCCGGATCAGCCGGTTCACAGTAAAACCGATGTCTTCGATCGCGCGACGGATTTCGCGGTTCTTGCCTTCGCGCAAGCCAATCGTCAGCCAGGCATTGGCACCTTGTTGGCGGTCCAGTGAAACCGTCATCGGCTGATAGCGCTGCCCGTCAACAACAAGTCCCTTGCGCAGGGGGTCAAAGCTCTCGGGTTTCGGACGCCCATTGATGCGGACACGGTATTTGCGAAGCCAGCCGGTGCTGGGCAATTCCAGCTTGCGTTTGATGCCGCCATCGTTGGTCAGCAACAGCAAGCCTTCGGAATTCAGATCAAGTCGGCCAACCGTCATCACCCTTGGCATGTCCTCGGGCAGACCATCGAAAATCGTCTTACGGCCCTTTTCGTCGCTGTTGGTTGTCACCAAGCCACTTGGCTTATGATACAGCCACAACCTTGCAGGCTCGGCCTCTTTGATGGGTTTGCCATCGACGCTGATTTTGTCAGTGTCGGTCACATTCAGCGCCGGGCTGTCGATTTTGCTGCCATTGACGCTGACGCGTCCGGCCTGGATCATCCGTTCCGCTTCGCGTCGCGATGCTACGCCTGCGCGGGACAGAACCTTGGCGATACGGTCGCCGGGAGGGGGGGTGTTGTTCATGGTTATGCGCTTAGCGCATCAACGGCGCTTGCGAAAGGGTGTGATGTTGGGCACCTTGGCGCAATGGTGTTCAAATCGCATATGAACGTGGCCCTAACCGAGGCCCGTGCCGCCGCAGCACGCGGCGAAGTTCCGGTTGGTGCGGTTGTGGTTGCGCCTGACGGACAGATGTTTGCAGCGGGCAATCGCACACGTGAGATGAACGACCCCACGGCCCACGCCGAAATCCTTGTTATCCGGGCAGCTTGCGTTGCTGCCGGGTCCGAACGCCTGACAGGGTATGACCTCTATATCACGCTGGAACCTTGCGCGATGTGCGCCGCCGCCATCGCT
>JAHRVZ010000192.1 GCA_019090405.1 Paracoccaceae bacterium | reverse complement strand
CCAGTCTCAGTAACACCAGTCTCAGTTTGATCAGGCTGTTCCAGGTTGCCAACTATTTCCAAGGACAACAAACGGCGGCTTGCTACCAGCAACCGCAGGACTACATTCGCATTTGTGGTAAGTGCTATTTCTCTCGGTAAAACCGTTTCATCAATTTCGCGGAAAATGGCCAGCATCAAACTGTCAATTTTCTGTTCGCTCAGCGCCCATTTCTTCTTCAGGCGGGTCGAATTATCCGCAAACCGCCAAATAACGTCGCCCAGCTTTGACCCGCCATCTTCCGCAGTAAAATTTGTTGCTCGAATAGCGTGAACCATCACAACATCTCCGAAATCTGCTGCAATGCCAGGCGCGATTTCTCGGCAAAGTCATCTATCTTGGTTGTCGGCTGACAGATGCAGCACAAGGCTTCGCCTTCGCCATCAGGGTTGCGAATGAACACTCTGGTTTCAACAGGTGTCAAAACGATGGATTCGGTACACATCTGATCACCCTGCCCATCTGTTTTAAGCGCAGAAACAAGGGTGTCGCTGTCTTCAAAACAATTTGCAGCCTGAAAACACATTTCGTCCAGCTGTTCCTGTGGTCGCGAATTGTCGGCACTTACCGTAAGCACCAATCGCGTCCTTAAATCAGCAAACGCAACTAGACTGCAGCCCGGTAAATCCTGACGTAGCGCATCTAATTGACCAAGTATGCTCATTACACTTCTTTCTCTATGACGGTATCGCTGCTGACTGCGGTACTGTCCCCGACCGAACGGTAACGTCTAGTTTATGCTTGTGTTTATTCACCTTCCGCAGCCCCCATCATCATCGAAGACGGATCTTCGGCCCTGGCTTTTGTAATTGTCACGCTTGACTGCAATCCGTCTTTTCGATTTGGGCGAACTCTGCGCGGGGTTACAACCACTTTTGACGGGTTCTCACAAAAATCGCTTTCAGCAAAGGATGGTTTTTTTGCCTCGGCATCCGGGACATCCGATTCGGCTGAACTTTCAAAGTAATCTTGCGTGATTGCCGATTCCAAGGGATCTTCGTCCATAATCGACCCAATTTGCTCAGTCATTATATCGGGCGTCATATCCATTTCAGTAGGCGAGAGGAGCTGTTCGACCAGCTTTTCGGTGAAACTGGCCGCGCCGCTTTGTTTCCACTTCTCTACATCTTCTCCAGAGTTCAAGGCATCAATTAGCGACACAGGAAACACACCCCGGAAAAGACCATCAGTTTCTTTGAGCACACGCTCCAGAACCCTTGATTTGTCGCGTTCACTCCGAAGTTTGTCGAACTGCGAAATAACTATCAAATTGTCGCCATTGGTTTTTGATCTGACAAGATCCCACGCCGCTGCCTCGGATTGCCGCCAAGCCTGCGTTGCATGGGTGCACCATACGACACTGTCCACTTCCGATAACGCATCTTCCCATACCGAAGAAGCCATGTTCGGGTCAGAAATCCCCGGCATGTCGATCAGATCGCAGATTTCCAGAATGTCGGCATTTAGGAACAACTTTAGCATTTTAGTTTCTTCGAGCTGAATGCTTGAAATTTCCCTAATATCCAGTTGCGTTTCATTCCCGTCCAAATCTACACGGATCGCCTTTTCCTCACCGTATGAAATCCAGACCGGTGGAAGGCGTGTTGCTGTTATTCTTACGGGCAGGCGCGCGCTTCCCAAAAGCAGGTTTGACAACGTACTTTTGCCGGCACTGAACTCGCCCATTAGTGCGAGACGGGGTTTTCGGGCGATCAAGTTTCTTTCGATCGAACATGCATCTGTGTTTGTCGTGTCCAAGGTGATCTCCTATGCTGCTTCTGTCGAAAAGCGTGTCAAAGAGTCCAACACTTTTTGGATCTCGATTTGGTCGTGCGTTTTCTCACCGCCGCTGAACATTTCCTGGATATCCTGACTGTGGTCGGTCTGTGTTCCCAATTCAAACAGAATACTCTTTTGCTCTTGCAGAAAATTGGCAAGCGATTGGTTAGCCTCTTCGCGGATCTCTTGCGTCTGAACAGTTTTCAACTGATTCATGAAATCTTCGGTTTCGGCTGTAATCAGTTTCTGAAAACGGTTGGCAAAAGCTTTGTATCCGCGTGTGCGCCGCCACCAGCTCTCCCACCAACCACCTCGAAAATCCAACGCGATGGTTTGGCCAAGCGCGACCGGCGATGGAATTACTGGTGGCTCTGGCAGGGATATCTGAATGCCGTGCACGGCGTCACCGAACGCCCGACAATAAAGTTCTGCAAGATCGCCCACCGCCGCCTCATAGCGTTTCTTTGCTGCGGACTGCATTTTCACTCCGAAAACTTTATAGGCCGACCGCAACAGCATTCTCAGACCAGTGGGATCGTATTCCCAGACCTCGGTGTCACCATTTTGCTCAAGATGAGTGATCAAAGAATGCGTAGCGCGTTCAACAAAACTGAGATGAGTGCGATCTGCCCGATTGTGATAAGTTGATATGACGTCATCAAGATCTTCTTGCAGCCCATCCAGATGCTTTTGCGCGAGAGCATTGAACTGTGTCGAGACCTCATACATGCTTAGCAATGGCTGAGTGGTATCACTCTGGATGGTCATGGCATTCGCTGCCTGCAACCCGCTTGCAATGCTGGCTGCCGAATTGGCCACCTTGGCAAGCAAAGCCTTGCCTTCGCCCTCGACAACGCGATCCGATACACAGCGGAACAATTCAGGCAATCCGGACACTTCCCAAACGATATTTGGGGATGATTGCTCTTTCTCAATTGTCGACATTTCGACCTTTGCCCATTCTAACAGGGCGTTCGAGCTGGATTCTGTCAGGTCTTCCAAAGTGCCCGAAAGCACGATGTTCGCCCAATAGGCGCTTCCGAATATTATCTCGGCGCCTTCTGGCCCGTGATGATCTTTTAGTGTTTGGCGTATGCTGGCTTCGATTTCGGGGATCTGGTTGACCGGATCAGGCAATTCGTCGATCCGGTTCACAAAAATGATAACTTCGCGGGAATTCAGATTCGAGATCATTCGGATCAGACCCATATCCACAGAGGTCAGTGCCTGATTTGCGGACAGAACGACGACGCAAACACGGCTGCCGCGGATGGCACGAATTGTGACCTGCTCGCGCATCATGAAGGTGTCATTCACCCCCGGCGTGTCGCGCAAACAAATTGGAAACGGGAAAGTCGGGCAGTTCAGAAATAGGTCTGCTGATTGGGTAATATCGGCAAATTTTCCCTGACCATCGTCATCATCCGCATCTGTTTCGATGTCAAAATCGTCACCAAGACAGGTATAGCGCTCGAGTAGGTTTTTATCAAAATAGCCATATTCGTGCTGCTGGCCCAAAAGAAGCTCAAATTTTCGCCCCAGTCGTTGCCGCGCTTTGTCCCAAACGCTTTGCACCTGCGTCTGAATTTTCTTAAGCTCGCTGTCTGCACCTGATCGACCGGCAAGCTCTCCCAGACGGCCACCTCTTGTCAGCAACCGGCTCCATTCGTCTTCGGACATGAAACTGAACCGCGCAGCGACATCCAGCCGCTTGGAATTGGGCGTTAGGTGCAAAGACGTGACGACCGATGTCCAGGGATTGACATCCGACGGCAACAAGTCAGACCAGCCTGCCATGGCATTGACCAGCGACGTCTTTCCCGATTTCACCTGACCCAGAAGCGTTACGCTTGGTTCAAATTCCTCTAGCATTCGTTTTAAGCGCGCCAATGATTGCGACGTTTCCGCGCCAGCCATCTTGTCCAACGCCTGAAGCACCCTGCTCAATTGGGCCAAATCATTTGCAAATTCCGTCGATACCCCCATACCAAGTTTTAGATTGGTGGGGCGGTCCGACGACAAAAGCTGGGTGGCTTGATCAAGGCTAACTTCGATGTTCATCTTATTTCCGCTGGAAAATTGTTTCGCTACGGCACCAAATGCACTTGCACCGAAGGCGCGTCAGACTTCGGGCAGTCACTCATTGCGTTACAAGAATTAGCGTTGAATGTGGTCAAAGTAGGGCTGAATTCCGACATCACGCGTAATTTTCCACTTTGGGTTCAGAATGCGCCGAGATTTCCTTTTTCATTTGTAGTAAAAGTGTGACTGCGTCGACCGCAGCTTCTTCGCCTTTCTCAAGTTTCAACAACATCATCAATTCGCTTGTTTCAAGAACATCGTCTTGAACTTCTTTGACAGAAGAATTTCCTGGATTCACATCTTCCAGGAGGTCTGCCAGTGCGTTTGCCGTTCTGACACATTGGTCCAGCACCTGATCCGGATCCATCTCATCGGAATGTGTCAGTTTTTTGAACATATCATCCGCACAAAACTGAAGAAACTTAGACGCCTCATCCAGCAATTGATCGTTTTGCGCATCGGCACCGAGTGAGCGAAAATCTTTTGTTTTCTCGGGGTTAACCTGCTGCTCAGGATCATCTTTCGCAATGCTGGAAACCGCAGCGGCGGTGTTGCGGCCTGGTGTCGTAATTTCGGGTGGTAAATAGTTTAGCAGATTCTGGACTTGATCCAGATCCGCAGTTCGACCGCTTTGGATCTGCCGCATGACGCATTCAAAAAGCTCTTTCCCACCGCTTGATTTCCACTGCTGAGCGTTGAACTCGTTGCTGCTGTTACGAGCGGCCATCGCCTGAATAGTAGCAATCGGATAAAGACCCAGAAACTCTTTGGTCACAAAATCTTCCAGGGCGGAAATCCGGTTGGACAGAACACCACGCATCAATTGTTGGTCGGCCTTGGTCAGAACCAGACAGCTATGGTCTTTTGTTTCTTCCGGAACATCCATCCACAACCTTTGTTCTGTGGAATCAAAATTTTCAGAGCACCAAAGAACAATATCGGCCCATTTCGTGACCCGATTTACGACAAGCTTCTGGTAGTCAAAATCACCCGGCAGATTGATTTCGACAAAGTTCTGGTCGCTCAGACCCAAATCCGGAAGTTCCTGTCGTGCCCGGATGGTTCCGGCAGGAACCTGCAAATCCATCAGCAGCCCGCTGTGCCATGTGATCGACCCGTCCTCGGTTTCAAACATGGTTCGCAAGTCTGCTCCGCCTGCAACCTCAACAACCGACACACCCTCAAGCCGCGGTATCACATGCTGACCAAGCATCATGTTGATCAACGCCGACTTGCCGCTATTGGGCAAACCCACGACGGCCACTTGCACGGGCTTGCGCAAATGTGACACCAGTTGTCGGCCCCATTTGTGAAGACTCGCCGGGAAATCCTTATTCCCTAGTGCAATATCAAGCTGTTCGATAAGAGGCGCGGAATTTCCGGTCACTGTTCTGCGGCTCTCTCAATGGACACTCTGCAGAGATATTTTTTCCCCGGTGTTGAGCTGACCGCAGATATTGTTCGGGACTTTACCAACTGACCAGCCGGTCCAGAGCTTTCGACTGCTGCCAGTGCGATCGGCTCTTGGACTTTGGTTATTTCTGTCTGCTGTTGCGCCACTTTGATGATGCAAACCGAAACATTGTCTTGATCCGGGTCATTCAATTCTTTGAGAACACGCAATAATTCAGAACTTACTGCTGCGCTGGAATTGTCTGACTGAGCCTCAAGAACCTCGGTTATTTTCTCTTCTGCGAGAAACTGAAGCCCATCACTTGCGGCAATTACAATGTCTCCGACAAGCAACTGGATCGGTTCGTTAGGACAATCAATCTTAGGGATATCTTTGCCAACAAGAACAGAGGTCAGGCAGTTGCGGTCAGGGTGGTTCAATGCCTCTTCGGGTTCCATCATTCCCTTGCTGACAAGATAGTCAAACTGTGACGTCAGGGAATGATCTTCGTTCAGGCGATGAAGTTCATTGTTGCGAAACAGATAAAGAGGAGAGTCACCTATCGAAATCCAATACAATCGGTCTTTGATCAAAACCGGAGCGACCAGCGTAGCCCCCATGCCCAGAGATTCCGGACTGGCATTTGCGTGATGAAGCAAGCATTCATTGGCGCCAATAGCCGCTTCGCGCAGGACCGAAGCAATGTTCTGCTCCAGATCGTCCGGGTCGCCCGCCATCAGCTTAAGTTCGCTGAAGACTTCTGTGACCACAATCTTGCTGGCCACATCGCCAGACGCATGTCCACCCATACCGTCAGACAACACGGCAAATCCCATTTCCGTGTCTACGGGGAAATCCGCGACAATTGCATCTTCCTGATTATCACGCTGTCCCTGGCTTAGCGCCGAGGAAGCGTCATAATGAAACTTAGCTGAATGTAGCATTCTGACGATCTTCTCTTGGTGTTTTCTTCCACTGGAATTCACTGCCACAAAGCCCAACAAAGCGCAGCGTCGTTTCGCCAATCCGAATCTCATTTCCCGACACCATTTCCTCGGTACTCAGAACTGGTCGATTCTCAAGTCGGACTAGATTTGTTTTGCCTCCGTGTCCCAGAAAAAACTTTTTATTTTCTGAGTCATAGGCAACAACAGCGTGGTTTTCTCGTGAGATACTGTTGTCGCCAAAGTCCAGGCAAACCGTTTGATCACTGCCCCGTCCAATTTGGGACACCCCATCAAACAGGGTAAATGCCGATCCCTCCCCTGGCCCGTCGACGACGATAAGCCAGCCAACCGGGAACTGTGTAATCCCAGCCGCACTTTGTTGTGTGCGATTCGCAAAAGGATCAGACGCCGCATTTCGCCGATGGTTAAAACCAAGCAGTCTGGTTTTCACGCGCCCTGCTCTTGCGGCCCCGCGCCCAACAGCTGGTGCCGGGACATTCACCATCTCGGCAAGGCCAGCAACAAAGTTGCTTGCATCTGCCCTTGGGGATTGTGGTTGCTCAGGCTGTGGGGTGGGTACTGCGGGAATTTCAACGCTTGCTGATGAAGCTTCATTTTTGGCCCCATCGTCCGGGACAACCTGCGGGTCCGGCAGGCGTTCCTTGCGCGGGTGAACCACCTTGGTTTCTGCCGAATTTAGCTGTGGTTCCGCAAGCATTTCGTCGATTGTTGGTGGTTTCGATCCAACGAAACCTGCCCTGCCAATAATTTCTCTTACTGTCGTGCCGGTCGCATGGTCTGAATCAGGCTGGGCCACATCCTGGACGCCGTTTGGCGCGTCGTCTTGAAACAACGACTCTACATATTCAACGTCCATTGAATCTACTGCATCAAATAGATTTCTCGCGTCCTCGTCCGATGCAAAACCCGCCTCACCTATGAATTCCGGTTCGCCGTCTGCCTCTGATCTTTCGTTCTTCGTAAACGCATCCCAACTGACTGGGGTTGCAGTTCGTTTGTCGGCCAAGGATGTTGTTTCCGAAGCCCCCCTAAACGATTGATTTATATCAACAGAATCCAAATCTGATTCCGGTGGCTGCGCTTCAGTCTGCGGCAGAAACAAATTCGATTCAGAATGAGGCAAAGCAGTGCCGCTCTCAGCAGAAAGCCGGGTTTTCTCGGAAATTATGTCTCGAATGAATTTCATTTTTGTTGTCCTTCAATTCTAATACGCAATTGGGTTTTTCGGGCGACGTTGCACATTGTTCCCGCTAAAAAGTTTCGGAGGTTTTGCGCAGCCCGACTTTTCTTTAGCATCACCAGGCTTGACCCGAGTTCGGTTGGTTTTGTTATTTGAATCGGCATTCGAGTTGCGTCGTAAACGCTGTTTCTTGTCTTGTTCACGCAACCACGCATCAACATCGTCGATTTGGTTTCCGAATATATCGACCTGCTGGATTTCCTTCTTTGCCGGAGCTTCAGGACTTTCCCGCTGGGCCTTGTTCTTTTTCATCAGGCTTGCTGGAAGCCTTGGCTCCAAGACGCTGTTTACATCTCTTACCAATCGGGCAATTTTGGATTGCAGATCACGGTCCGGTTGGATTGTTGGATGCCAGACGGGTTGCGCGTCCAGCATTTCAATCCAATCCTCGGCAGTCTGAATTCGATTCTTTTGCAGAAACATCAATGCTTGATCTAGTGAGGACAGAAAGCTCTCACTGTAGGCGTCTGACGAGCCTGCCAATGGTTGGTACGGATCGTCGTCTTCAGCGGCCAAAGCGGCCAGGCGTTTCTGGCTATCGGGCGGAGCCTTGCCTGTCACAAGTTTGTAAAAAGTTGCGGCCAGTGAATAAAGATCACTTGAGCAATCTTGTTTGGCGTCTGTTAAATAGAACTCATGTGGAGAATAACCTTCTTTTACCGCAATCATCGCAGATAGTCCGCAGGCCTCACTGCTTGCGTACTCACGTGCAGCCCCAAAATCAATTAGCGTCACATTGTCATCAGAATCTAAAAGGAAATTGTCCGGCGAAAGATCCCGATGCAAGATTGACTGCTTGTGGATATAATCAATTGCCTTGAGCGAAACCCTCAGCAACTGCTGAATAAGTTGTGGCGTCATGCGATCTGGATCGCTCTCCAGAATGCTTTGAAAGTCAGTCCCATCAATGAAATCAAGCGCCATATATGCCGAGTTGTTTTCTTCGAAAACCTGGTGGACACCGACAATATTGTGATGCTTAAACTTGGCTAATCGTCGGGCTTCTCGCACAAAATGACTCACAACCGTGCTGTACTTTTGATTGTTGCTCAACGAGCGGGATTGAACTTTGCTGTCAACCCGACAGCAAAGTTCCGATGGAAAACACTCTTTGATGACGACTTGCCGGTCAAGACTGTCTCGGGCCAAATAGGTGATTCCGAAACCACCTCGACCCAAAAAACGTTCGATTTGGTATTGGCCATGTAATAGCTTGGTGCCTTGCGCCAGCTCATCCGGCTGACTTTCGAACTTATGCATGGTCTCGGCACTCAAAGCGATAAACCTTTGCGTCTTGCATTAGCGTTTGGAAACAGTTTGCCCATTCATCTGATCCAATGTGAGGACCAATTGTGATCAGACCGTGGCGTGAATCGGTCGAAGCAAAGGCATGCAACCAAACCTCAGCCCTGAGCGGCACCCAATAGGTTCCCGCGCAAAGCAATGAAATCGCAAGGCCAACGTCACCGAGCGCCCCAAACCGCGGCAATTGCGTTAACCTGAACGCTGGGTTCTGCCAGCCCGAACAACTACTTGACTAACGGCGAGCGATTGCGGTCGTAATCCAGCAATCTTTCCGCATACAGATTTCTGTTTACTGTGGTTGATCCATGGCTTTGTAAATGCAAACGCAGTCAATTCCTTTGCATGCGTCGCCTTTGCTTTACATCGTCACAAGTCCTCCACAATCTGACCCATATTAGGGCCAAATTTCCAACTATTGTTCAATTCTCTAACTGCCAATCAGGAGATTCCATTGTTCAATTCAGGCCAGCCTTTGTCGCAAGAACCCTGTGTAACCAAAGAAGGTTCTGAGGCCAAAAAGGCCCGCATCCTTGTCGTGGATGATGAGCCCGACATTCGCGAGTTTCTACAAATTGCACTCACTGCCAGCGGGTATTGTGACATTGAAGTTGCCAGCAACGCCTCTGAAGCCCTGCTTGCGATAGACAGCTTGTCCGGAACATTTGACTGTCTGCTATTAGATATTCAGATGCCAATGATAAACGGAATCGATCTGTGCGAAACCATCAGACAGAATCCTGATTATTCAAGTGTTCCCATCGTGATGCTCACGGCGATGAGCGAGCGAAAGTACCTGGATTCCGCATTTGCCAAGGGGGCCACGGACTACATTTGCAAACCATTCGATGTTATGGACCTGCGTATGCGGATCGGAAGAGCACGTCAGAAAATCAGCCTGCAGCCGTATGGTGTCGAACACGCATCAGCCCTTCCATCTGAGAAAACCGATAAACAATCTGAGAGTTCGATGAACTTGGATCACCCGGTCAACCTTATTGGGATCGACAGGTTCGTTAGTCTGAATTCGTTCGAAAACTATGTTCTGCAGGCATCTTCACAGGGTCTGCAATACGCCTTTGTACGAGCGGTTAAGATCGTCAATATACATTTGTTCCACCGTTCTATGTCTGAAAGAAGCTTTCTGGGCGTCCTTCGGTGCGTGGCGCTATTGTTATCTGATGAATCCATGCTTTGTGGAGGTGTTCTTTCCTATAGGGGAAACGGAATTTTTCTTCATACAGGCCAAAGCAGCGCGGCCTTGGCCAGCGTTGGTTCAAACAGGCCAACAAACAGGAATTCGTATCTGGATAACATTAAGAAAGTCTCGGGTCATCAAATCGAGCTGGTTTTTGGGGATGAAATACCTGTGTCGGGGCTTTCAAAAGCTAACGTGCTTTTTGAGATGAACAAGGCGATACTGGATGTGGAAGAAAAGGACACGCGATCTAAAAAATGGGCTACCTATTCCGAATGGCAGACTGAACAAGGCAGCCACAAAACT
>JAHRVZ010000191.1 GCA_019090405.1 Paracoccaceae bacterium | reverse complement strand
TTCACGGTCCCGGCGGAACAGTTCTAGCAGTTGCGCAACCGCCTCTTCGATTTGCCCATTGGCGTGCAAAGCCAGCGCCAGATCGAACCGTACCTGATGGTTGTCAGGTTCGGCCTCGGCAGCCGCAGTCAGTTCGGCAACCGGGCCAGCATCAGCAGCCTGTTTGGCCAAATCAAGCTGTGCATGCGCCGCCTCAAGCTCGGGCGAGGTTGATATTTCGGCCGAAGCGCCGTTTAAAATGGCCTCGGCCTGATCCAGATCGTCCAGCGCAATATGGGACCGGACAAGCCCGGCATAGGCGGCGGCATTGTCCGGTTCTTCCTCAAGAATGGCGGCAAAGGTTTGCGCGGCGTCCACGGCGGCCCCCTCTTGCAGCATCGATTCTGCCGCCTCGACGGCCTCGGCCAAACCAGCGCCCGGGGCTTCTCCGCCTGACTTTTCAATCACCCGATCAATAAAGGCTTTGACCTCGGATTCTGGCTGCGCGCCTTGAAAACCATCAATGGGCTGGCCCTTGAAAAACGCAAAAACCGTTGGCAGCGACTGAATTTGCAACTGACCGCAAATTGCCTGTGCGTCATCCGCGTTCAGCTTGACCATCTTGACCGCACCATTGGCAGCAGTCACCGCATTCTCAAGTATCGGGCCAAGCGTTTTACACGGGCCACACCAGGGCGCCCAGAAATCAACGACAACCGGAACCTCATTTGAGGCTTCGATGACATCGGCCATGAATGTGGCTTCGGATGTGTCTTTAATCAGGTCGGTGGCAGGGCCGGCGGTGTTGCCGTCAGATAGTCCAATCATACCAAATTCTCCTATTCAGGGTTGGCCTTTATATGCAGTCACTTGCGACAAAATCCAAGTGCAGACGGCAAATTCATATTGTTTCGTTCAAAGATCAAACGTCGCGAACACTGGCGCATGATCGCTGGGTTTTTCCCAACCGCGCACATCGCGTACGATACGGCTGGAATGGCCAGCCTTTGCAATATCCGACGTCGCCCAGACATGATCAAGCCGCCGTCCTTTGTCGGCTGTCGACCAGTCGCGCGCACGATACGACCACCAACTATATAGCGGCCCTTCGGGAATATCTGCGCGGGTCACATCGACCCATTCACCCGCCTCCATGGTCTCTGACAAATGCTCAACCTCGATCGGCGTGTGGCTGACAACTTTTAGCAACTTCTTATGGCTCCAGACGTCGTCTTCGCGTGGGGCGATGTTCAAGTCCCCGACAAGGATGGCCTTTTCCGGCTTATCGTTACGGAACCAGTCGCGCATTTCGGTCAGGTAATCCAATTTTTGCCCAAACTTTTCGTTCTTTTCACGGTCCGGGATGTCTCCGCCTGCGGGAACATAAAAGTTGTGGATGGTCACACCATTTTCCAGACGTCCGGCAACATGACGGGCATGTCCCAGCCCGGCGAAATCCTTGTCACCGACGTCCTGGATTGGCAGACGCGACAGGATGGCAACGCCGTTATAGCCCTTTTGACCACGTGCAATGAACGTATAGCCCAACTCAGCAAATGCCTCGGTCGGAATTTTGTCCACTGGGCTTTTGCATTCCTGAAGGCACAGAATATCCGGCCCCTGTTCTTGTAGCAGTTTACAGACAATCGGCTCGCGCAATCGAACCGAGTTAATATTCCAGGTGGCAAGGGTAAATGACATGTCGCAAGGCTCGCAAATTTGGATCAGGATCAAAGCACCCTATCGCGGCCAATGCCGGGACGCCATGCAAACCAAACCCGAATCACGCGCAAAAAAGGACCGGGCACTAGGCCCGGCCAGTTCAACAGGGAGGTTGCATGTCATAACCCGGACATGCGCGGGTTTAGATAAGTCTAGATGCGTCGTTCCAATGCGTCGTTGATCTGTGTCAGGAAATTTTGCCTAATAAAGTCAAGCCACCAGCCGATAACCACCGGATTCAGTCACCAGCAGCCGGGCATTTGATGGATCAGGCTCGATCTTTTGGCGCAACCGGTAAATGTGGGTTTCCAACGTGTGCGTCGTAACCCCCGCATTATAGCCCCAAACCTCGTGAAGCAGCACATCGCGGGCCACCACGCTTTCGCTTGAACGATAAAGAAATTTGAGAATATTGGTTTCTTTCTCGGTCAGGCGAATTTTGCGGTCTTCATCTGTGATCAACATCTTCATCGACGGCTTGAACGTGTATGGCCCAAGCGAAAACACCGCATCTTCGGACTGTTCATGCTGGCGCAACTGGGCACGGATACGCGCCAGAAGAACCGGAAATTTGAAAGGTTTGGTAACATAGTCATTGGCACCAGCATCCAGCCCCAGAATGGTATCTGAATCGCTGTCGTGACCCGTCAGCATCAGAATCGGAGCCTTTACCCCCTGCTTGCGCATCAGGCGACACAATTCACGACCATCTGTGTCAGGCAATCCAACATCCAGAATAATCAGATCGTAAAGCGCCTCTTTGGCGCGCTCCATCGCACTTTGACCGTCAGCGGCCTCGAACACGTCGAAATCCTCGGTCATCACCAACTGCTCGCTTAGCGCGTCGCGCAGATCGTCATCATCATCCACCAGCAGTATTTTCTTGACCTGAGACATTGGGTTCTCCCTATTTCTGTTCACTAGACATGTGGGTACATACGGCAATTGACAAGAATTTGTATTATTGTGTCACGCTGACGTGTCTGTCACAGGGGAAATGTTTCACATTCCTGCAAAAACCCGTAGGTAGAAAATGCAATTTGACTGGATTTTTACATGAGCCTTGTGCCGGACATAACCGAATTACTGGCGCGCGCGCGGGCTGATTTGCGCATGGGGCTGCCCGTTGTTCTGACCGATGGCGCTAGTTCGGTACTGGCAATGGCGATTGAAACCCTGAATTCTGAACGGCTTGGTGATTTGCACGCAATGTCAGGTCAGCCAGTCATTGCCATCACCTCCCGCCGGGCAGAAACCCTTAAGGCGCGGGCCTATGACGGTGATCTGGCAAGGGTATTATTGCCATCTGATGCCGATTTGAAATGGGTTTTGTCAATCGCGGACCCTGCCGATGATTTGCGTGCACCGATGAAAGGTCCGCTGTCCGCAGAACGTGATGGGCCAGCCGATTTACACAGGTTGGCGCTGTGGCTGACCAAGTCGGCACGTTTGTTGCCAGCGGCAGTGATCCTGCCGATTTCAGATAGCGCAGGCTTTGCCACGGCCAATGCTTTGACCACGATCAATTATGCACTTGCGGCCAGTAAAATGACAGATCGCAGCCCCTTACACGAAATCATCAGCGCCCGCCTGCCGATGCAAGTATCCGAGGCCGGGCGTCTGCATGTTTACCGTCCCAAAGACGGCGGAGAAGAACATTACGCCATCGAGATTGGCCGTCCGGATCGTAGCAAACCGGTGTTGAGTCGGCTGCATTCTGCCTGTTTTACTGGCGATATTATGGGCAGTTTGAAATGTGATTGCGGCCCACAATTGCGCGCAGCACTGGCCCAGATGGGAGAGACCGGCGCAGGTATTCTGCTGTATCTCAACCAAGAAGGTCGCGGCATTGGGCTGGCCAACAAGATGCGCGCCTACAGCCTGCAGGATCAGGGGTTTGATACCGTGCAGGCCAATCATCGGCTTGGTTTTGAAGACGACGAAAGAGATTTCCGGCTAGGGTCTGACATATTGAAATCATTGGGGTTTTCATCGGTTAAGTTACTGACAAATAATCCCGCCAAGATCGAGATGATGGAAAAGTCGGGCATCAAAGTTGTTGAACGCGTTCCGCTGAAAGTTGGAAAAACCACGCATAATCAGGACTATCTGGCCACCAAAGCCAGCAAATCCGGACATCTGTTTTGACCCCTCAGGACATGGTTCTGATGCCTTTGGGCCTACGGTTTCAAGGTCGGGTTTTACCCTGCTCAATTGGCCAAGGCGGCATCACCGACAACAAACAAGAAGGTGACAAAGCCACCCCAGCCGGCAATCACGACATTGTCGGCATGATGTATCGACCTGATCGAATGCCGCGCCCGACCCGCTGGGCAATGCCGATACATCCGGGTGATTTGTGGTCTGACGACCCGTCTGACGTTGACTATAACCAACTGGTACGCGCGCCTTATGACCACAGCCATGAACGGTTGCGCCGGTCCGATCCTTTATATGATCTGGTGATCCTGACCGATTGGAACTGGCCCAATTCGGTTTCCGGTCGCGGTTCGGCAATCTTTATGCACCAATGGCGCAGGCCCGGTTATCCAACCGAAGGCTGCGTGGCCATGCGCCGCGATCATCTGTGGTGGGTTGCGCAACGGATCACCACAAACACCCGGCTGATAGTGTCCTAGGACACCACGCGTTCACCAAAAATCGCTGACCCAACGCGAACATGCGTCGCGCCCAGAGCTATGGCGGATTCAAAGTCGCTGCTCATGCCCATCGACAAGCCGTCCAACCCATTGCGTTTGGCGATTTTGGCCAGCAATGCAAAATGCAATGACGGTTCTTCCTCTACTGGCGGAATACACATCAAACCGCGGATAGACAGATCAAGGCTTTGACATTCCTTAATAAATTTATCGGATTCAGCCGGAAGAATCCCCGCCTTTTGCGGTTCTTCCCCGGTATTGACCTGAATAAACAAATCAGGACAGGCACCGCGTTCCTGCGCCAGCCGCGCCAGCGTATTGGCCAGCTTTGGGCGGTCCAGAGAATGGATTGCGTCGCATAATTCCATTGCCTGGCGTGCTTTGTTGGTTTGCAACGGCCCGATCAGATGCAGTTCAATCCCGTCATATTGGGTGCGAAATTCCGGCCACTTACCAGCGGCTTCCTGTATGCGGTTTTCCCCGAATACGCGTTGGCCCTGATCCAGAACCGATTTGACCCGCTCATTTGGTTGTACCTTTGAAACGGCGATCAGACTGACAGATCCAGCGGCCCGTCCGGCGGCGACCTCGGCAGCAGTAATTCGGGTGGTTATTTCATTCAGTGACATTTGGCTCTCGTATCATTGTTGGCCCAGCAAAACATCAGAATGTCCCAAAAGAAAAGGGCAGACCCGAAGGCCTGCCCAAATTCATGTCGACTGTAATGTCAGCTTAGAAGTTAAAGCGAACACCAAAGTCAGCCTGGTTTTCACCGTCAAAGCGGCTGGAATAACCACCGGCCAGAGTTGCACCACCCAAGGAGTGAGTGAAACCGATGCCGTAGGCGTCATCCGCGGAGCCTGTGCCCGCAGGAGTTGTTGCGGTTACGGTACCTGGAACAACCGCACCGCTGGCAACGCCAGTGTAGAATGCGGTTACTGTTGTACCACTACCAAAGGTGTAGCTACCATTGACGCGGAAAGCGCTGTTGTCGCCTTCGTTATCCGAATAGGCTAGGCCAACACCAAAGTCGCCAAAGTTACCAGCAACTGTAACAACAGTCATTTCTTCGCCAACTTGGCTGCTTTGCTGGTGAGCCAAAGCGGCTGTCCAATCACCAAAGCTATAGGCGATGAAAATAGCGCCGCGCTCATATGTCAGACCAGTTGGGTTCCAAGCGTTGGCAACATTGTCGCCGCTGTAGGAGATGTGACCCGAAAAGTCGCCCATGGAATAGATGGCTTCAACACCATTTGCTCCGCCACCGTTTGACGAGAACGAATCCCACTTAAAGCGGCCGAGTCCGGCTGCGTTGGTTGGAAGGTTGCTATAGTCAAGACCGGTCAGGCCAACTGTACCGTCATACAAGCCAGGCATGGATTCAATCGCACCCAGAATGTTACCAGCAGCAACTGTGAAGCCTTCATATGTAACACCAACGCGCGGTGCGGAAACACCAGACGACTTTGTAGTGCCATCACCGGTGTTGTTACCACGAATACGAACACGAGCAAAGAAGCTCAGGCCGTTATCGGCTTCGGCTGTACCGTCAACGTTAATTGTAATACGGTTGTGGACCATTGTTTTGGAAGACGTGTTATCGCCATTGTACTCGATACCAAAACGTGCGCCACCGCTCAGGCGGATGTCGGCTGCTGCCATTCCCGCTGTCCCGACGATGATCGTGGACATTAGAAGAATCTTTTTCATATTTATTCCCTCGGATTTCATTTCAGTTGGACCACACCAAGATTCCCGGTGTGAGCATGTTGGCTTATTGCCCGTTCACCCCCCCTATTCGCAAGCCCCATGAAGTGATTGTCACCAACGTCCAAACCTTGTGGTGTAACTTTATCACAGTCTAAGTGCCCGCCTTTGCCTACACCACCTTGCACGAACCGCCCGTCCGGCTTAGTCAGGTGCC
>JAHRVZ010000190.1 GCA_019090405.1 Paracoccaceae bacterium | reverse complement strand
GCCCGCGAAGGCATCACCGTCGTAGTCGCCAAACCCGGCGTTTATGTGCCCGGCATTGATACCACTATCAGCGTTGGTAAAATTCGCGGCATCGAAAGCCACGGCATGATGGCCTCGGAAAAAGAGCTGGAATTGTCGGACGAACATGACGGCATTATCGAACTGCCCTCGGGTGAAGTCGGTGATCGTTTCATTGACTGGCTGGCCGAAAACGCCCCGTCCAAGGTTGATCCGGTGATCGACATTGCGATCACCCCGAACCGCCCGGACGCTTTGGGCGTTTATGGCATTGCCCGTGATTTGGCGGCGCGTGGTCTGGGAACGCTGAAAACCCGCGACATTGAACCTGTGACGGCGGATTTTCCCTGTCCGATCAATGTCACGATTGATGATGACACGGCGGATGGCTGTCCGGTTTTTGCTGGCCGTCTTATTCGAGGTGTCAAAAACGGGCCAAGCCCGCAATGGCTTCAGGATTTGTTGCGCGCGATTGGGTTGCGGCCAATTTCGACGCTGGTCGATATCACCAACTTTTTCACCTATGACCGAAACCGGCCTTTGCATGTGTTTGATGCGGGCAAGGTGACGGGTGATCTGCGGGTGCATCGTGCGACCTCGGGTCAGACGATCATGGCGCTGGATGACAAGGAATACGCTCTGCAACCCGGTATGATGTTGATTTCAGACGACAATGGCCCCGAAAGCATTGGCGGCATCATGGGTGGTCTTGGCTCAAGCGTGGGTGAGGACACAACCGACGTATTTGTCGAAAGTGCCTATTGGGATCATGTGCAGATGGCGCTGACCGGTCGGGCGCTTAAGATCAATTCGGACGCGCGCTATCGCAACGAACGTGGGATTGACCCCGAATTTACCATTCCGGGTCTGGAACTGGCGACGCAGATGATCATTGATTTATGTGGTGGTGAAGCCTCTGAAATGGTGATCGCTGGTCAGGTTCCGGATCATTCCCGCGCCTATAAGCTGAACGCCGCAAGGGTGCAGTCGCTGGTTGGCATGGACATTCCCGAGGCCCAGCAACGCCAGACCTTGACGGCTTTGGGTTTCCGTCTTGAGGGTAATATGGCCAATGTACCAAGCTGGCGGCCCGACGTACAGGGCGAGGCCGATCTGGTCGAAGAAGTGGCGCGCATTGCCTCGCTGACTTTGCTTGAAGGGCGGCCTTTGCCACGTTTGACGCCCGGAATTCCTAGTCCGATGATGACCGCGACGCAGCGACGTGAACAGATGGCACGGCGGACGTGTGCGGCGTTGGGATACAATGAATGTGTGACTTATTCTTTCATTGATCAGCCCAGTGCGGCGCTGTTTGGTGGCGGCGATGATGCGACGATGCTGGCCAATCCGATCAGTTCAGAGATGTCGCATATGCGCCCGGCGTTGTTGCCGGGATTGTTGCAGGCTGCCGCGCGCAATCAGGCGCGTGGGTTCATGGACCTGGCCCTGTTTGAGGTTGGCCCCGCATTTCATGGCGGTGAAGAGGGCGAACAGCATCAGCAGATATCTGGCCTGTTGATTGGGCGGACCGGTCCCAAGGATGTGCATGGCACCTCGCGTGCGGTGGATATTTTTGACGTCAAAGCCGACGCCGAGGCGGTTTTGTCTGCCATTGGTGCGCCTGCCAAGGTGCAGATATTGCGCGGTGGGCCTGACTGGTGGCATCCGGGTCGGCATGGACGGATTTGTCTGGGGCCGAAAAAGATGCTGGGTGTGTTTGGTGAACTACATCCCAAAGTTCTTGAGGCGATGGATATCAAAGGCCCGGCAATGGCGTTTACCCTGTGGCCCGAACAAGTGCCAATGCCGCGCAAAACCGGCGCGACACGCCCGGCGCTTGAGGTGCGGGATTTGCAGGCGGTTGAGCGTGACTTTGCCTTTGTCGTGGATACCGATGTCGAAGCGTTGACCCTGATCAATGCCGCAGCAGGTGCAGATAAGGCGCTGATCGTCGACGTTCGGGTGTTTGATGAATTCATCGGCGGTTCGTTGGGTGAAGGCAAGAAATCACTGGCCGTGACGGTGCGGTTGCAGCCGACCAAAACCACATTGAAAGAGTCCGAAATCGAGGCCGTTAGCGGCAAGATCGTTGCCAAGGTAACAAAGGCGACGGGTGGGGTTTTGCGCGGCTAGAACGTGTCAAACGCGCTATTGTTTGATCTGAAAATGGAAGAACCTAAATTATGACACTGAACATTTATCTGTCAGGCGAAATCCACACCGACTGGCGTGAGCAGATCATAGATGGGGCCAAGGGGCTGGATGTGACGTTTCACGGGCCAGTCACCGACCACGCGGCCAGCGATGATTGCGGTGTCAAGATTTTAGGGTCTGAACCGGACAAATTCTGGCATGATCGCAAAGGCGCACAGATGAATGCGATCAGAACGCGCAAAGGGATTAGTGATGCGGATGTCGTCGTCGTGCGGTTCGGAGATCAGTATAAACAGTGGAATGCTGCCTTTGATGCTGGCTATGCGGCGGCCCTTGGGAAATCATTGATTGTTTTGCACGGGCCGGACCACGCGCATGCCCTGAAAGAGGTGGACGCAGCGGCGTTGGCTGTGGCACAGGAGCCAGGCCAGGTGGTCGAAATTCTGCGCTATGTGCTAACCGGAAAACTGCCGGGCTGATCGCCCGGCAGTCGAATCTATCCTTGGGGATTGGGCGTGACCATCCCGATTTTTACGGCAGGCCGCGCTTTGAACCGATCCTGATAGGCGACCAGATTTTTGTGGCTGTCCCAATCTACCGCGTCGTTTGCTTCGTAAAAATCCAGCGCCCCCAGCCATGGAGCGATTGCGATGTCAGCGATGGAATAGTCCCCTGCAACCCAGTCGCGGCCTTCAAGCTGTTTGTCCAGAACACCCAGCAGACGCTTTGCTTCGTTCAGATAGCGTTCACGCGGGCGCGGGTCTTTGATGTCAGCCCCGGCGAATTTGTAAAAGAAACCCAACTGCCCCAACATTGGGCCAAGACCGCCCATCTGAAACATCAGCCATTGAATGATCTCGGCCTTCTGGGATGCTGAGTTTCCGATCAGTTTGCCGGATTTCTCCGCCAGATAGATCAGGATTGCGCCGCTTTCAAACAGTCCGATTGGCGTGCCGTCGGGTCCGTTGGGGTCGATGATAGCAGGGATTTTGTTGTTCGGGTTCAGCGACAGAAATTCCGGACTTTTGACGTCGCTGTCCGCCAGTGTGACCAGATGCGCCTCGTATGGGATTTCCATTTCCTCAAGGGCAATGGACACTTTGACGCCGTTTGGCGTTGGAAAGGCATAAAGCTGGACAACATCCGCGTTGGATGCTGGCCATTTTTTGGTGATTGGAAATGAATCCAGTGATGACATCTATAGTCTCCTGATAAAGTGGTCCGAAACAAGTAAGCATATGAAACACAATTAACAGGAATTTGGATGTTTATTATTGCGTTGGTGGCTGTGTATAGGCGCGCAATCAATTGCACGCCTCTGATTTGTCTATTGCTTGACGGCCAGACCGGGTGACAAAACGTCAATGCCCAACGCTTTGCCCACAGCGTAATAGGTCAGCTGTCCGGCGTGGACGTTCAGACCCTCCATCAGGTGCGGATCATCAAGGCAGGCCTGTCGCCAGCCTTTATTGGCCAAATTTAACACAAACGGTATAGTCGCATTGCCAAGAGCGATGGTAGAGGTGCGCGCAACCGCTCCGGGCATGTTGGCAACGCAGTAGTGCATAACGCCGTCGACTTCAAAAATTGGGTCCTGATGGGTCGTGGCATGTGAAGTTTCAAAACAGCCCCCCTGATCAATCGCCACATCAACAATCGCAGCCCCCGGTTTCATCGTCGAAAGCTGCGCGCGGCTGACCAGTTTTGGCGCCGCCGCACCGGGGACAAGCACCGCGCCAATAACCATGTCAGCCCCGGACACCAGTTCGGCGGTGTTCCCGGCACTGGCATAAGACGTCTTGAATGCGCCACCAAACGCATCATCCAAATAGCGCATCCTTGGCAACGAGCGATCCAAAACCGTGACATCCGCCCCCATTCCGGCGGCAACACGTGCCGCATGAGTGCCAACCACGCCACCGCCAATCACAGCGACACGGGCCGGGCCAACACCGGGCACGCCACCCATCAGTACGCCGCGTCCACCATTTGCCTTTTGCAAAGTCCAGGCTCCGACCTGCGGGGCCAATTTGCCGGCAACTTCGGACATTGGCGCAAGCAGAGGCAACCCTCCGCTGGCATCGGTCACGGTTTCGTAGGCGATGGCAGTACAGCCGCTGGCCAACAGATCGTTGGTTTGATCGGGGTCAGGGGCCAGATGCAGGTAGGTAAACAACACCTGGTCCTCGCGCAGCATTTTACGCTCGATGGCCTGAGGCTCTTTGACCTTGACGATCATGTCAGCGGAGGCAAACACCTCTTGTGCGGTCTGGATGATGACGGCACCGGCGTCGGTGTAATCGCTGTCCGGAAACCCCGATCCGATCCCGGCATTGGTCTCGATCAATACCTCATGGCCGTGCGCGACAGCTTCTCTTGCTGCATTGGGCGTCATGCCGACGCGAAATTCCTGTGGTTTGATCTCTTTGGGGCATCCGATTTTCATGACCTGTCCTCCTTGGC